>CAMWWZ010000017.1 GCA_947178095.1 uncultured Treponema sp. | reverse complement strand
TTTCTCGCCGTTTTCTTCCAAATTTTCGCATTTCGGAAATGTCATCGTCTCAAAGCGCGCGCGCAACGCAGCTTTTTCCAAGCCGCGCTCAATTTGCGCTTCGCTTATTTTCGGGAACGCAATTCGAACCGCCGCCGCCGCCAAAAACGCGTTCTTCGCCTGAACTTCGCCGAGCAGCCGCATTTTCGCCTTTATCGGGCGCGAGAAAATTTTCGATGAAAATTCCGTCGCCATAAAAAATTTGCCTTCGCTTTGCTCGTATGAAAATTTCAAGTTTTCGAGCAAGTCGTCGGAAAAGAAAATCGGAGCGTCCATTTCGCACGCTTTTTTCTGGAAAACTTCGCGCACGGAATCTTTGCAGGACGCGCACAAGACGGGCGTTTTTTCCTTTATGATTCCCGCTTTTTCCGCCGCGATTTTTTCGATCGTGTCGCCGAGAAATTCCGTGTGTTCGAGTTCGATCGTGTTTATCACGCTTATTTCCGGGCGGACGATGTTCGTCGCGTCGAGCTTTCCTCCGAGTCCCACTTCGAGGACGCTCGCGTCAACTTTCGCCGCGCGGAAGCACAAAAACGCGTAGATCGTCACGATCTCAAACCACGTGACGCTTCGTCCTTTGGGAAGCGGAAATTCCGCGCCTTCCTCTGCGGAATTCAACGCCGAATCAATTGCGCTTCGCAATTCGTCCGCGCATTTTTCGTAGATTTCGTCTGGGAAAAAATTTCCGTTTTGCGTGATTCGCTCGTAGAAGCTCAAAATGTGCGGAGAAGAGTAAAGCCCCGTCTTGAGGCCGGCTTCCGAAAGTATGCTCGAAATCATGCGCGAGACCGAGCCTTTTCCCTTTGATCCTGCGACATGGACGCACGGCGCGAAGCCTTCGGGATTTCCGAAAATTTGTGCGAGGCATTCCATCATGTCGAGCCAAAAAATATTCTTTTGCGGCAGTTTCTCGAAGTTGAGGAACGTGTCGAGCCATTGCTGAAAATTCATTTTCAAGATATTAACCCATCTTGAAAAAAAAATCTATATGTTGTAGGATAATTTTATGGCAGAAAATGAAATTCAATACACGGACCTCGGCGGCACTTACGAAGCCGCGCTGAAAAAAAGTCAGGAAATAGAGCGGGACATCGAGACGAATCCCAAGAAATACCGCATCCTTTCGGGCGATCGTCCCACGGGAAGGCTTCACATCGGACACTATTTCGGATCGCTGCAAAACCGCGTGCGCTTGCAGAATCTCGGAGTGCCCACGATGATTTTGGTGGCGGACTATCAGGTGCTCACGGACCACGATGCGTTTTCGCAAATCGGCGAGAATACCTTCCAATTGGTGGTGGACTATTTGGCGGCGGGAATAAAGCCCGGCGCGGATATATGCATTTTTCCGCACAGCTACGTTCCCGAGGCGAACCAGCTCATGCTTCCGTTCCTCACTTTGGTGAGCAATTCGGAATTGGCGCGAAATCCCACGGTGAAGGACGAAATCCAAAAGGCGTGCGCGAGCGGAAATTTCCGCCAGGGCGTGAACGAGGGAATGTACACATACCCCGTGCATCAGGCGTGCGACATACTTTTCTGCAAGGCGAACGTCGTGCCCGTCGGAAAGGACCAGCTTCCGCACTTGGAAATCACGCGGACGATCGCCCGCCGCTTCAACAACAAATACGCGAAAAAAAGCCCGATTTTTCCCGCGCCGCACGCGCTTCTTTCCAAAGCCCCGATGATAAAAGGACTTGACGGAAACGCGAAGATGAGCAAGTCTCTTGGAAACTGCGTTTTCCTCTACAATACCGAGGACGAAACCGCTGCGCTGATAAAAAAGGCAAAAACCGACTCCGAGCGTCTCATAACATACGAGCCTGAAAAGCGTCCGGAAGTGGCGAACCTTTTGCAGCTCATTTCGCTTTGCACGGGAGAAACGCCCGAAGCCGTGGCGAGCAGGCTGGGCGAGGGCGGAGGCGGCGCGCTGAAGTCCGCGCTCACCGAGGCTTTGAACGAAGCCCTGCGGCCGCATCGTGCCGAACGCGCGCGGCTTGAAAAGGACGGCGCGTACATTCGCCAAGTCTTGCTCGACGGAATAAAGCAGGCTCGTGAAATCGCGCAGGCAACTCTCGAAGAAGTGCGCGCCTCCATGGGCATGGCAATTTGAGCGCGGCTCGCAAAGCTGGCGTTTGCCCTCCGCCAAACGAGGAAATTTTATGAAAGGCTTGACGAACATACGGCGAATAAAATGCGGCAACGGAAATTGCTATATTCTTGAAGAAAACGGAAACGCTGTTCTCGTCGATACGGCGCGGACGAAATATCGCGAAAAGATTTTGTCCGCCTGCCGCAAGACTAACATCAGGCTGATTGTCCTGACGCACGCGCACATGGATCATTGCCAAAACGCGGCGTTCATTTCCGAAAAGCTGAACGTTCCCATCGCGATTTGCAAGGCGGACGAAGAGCTTATTAAAGACAATATGTTGCAGCCCTTGCATGCAAAGACTTTGGCAGGAAAGGCGGTCTTGTTTTTTTCCGTAAAATCTTTCTACCGCGATGAAATACCGCCTTTTGCTCCCGAAGTGTATTTGCAGGACGGTGATTCGCTGGAAAAATTCGGAATAAGCGCGAAAATTGTCGCTTTGCCGGGGCACACAAAAGGTTCAATCGGAATAGATTTGGGCAAAGACGGAATCATTGTGGGCGACGCGCTGATGAACATGTTTTATCCGACGGTTTCCATGCTTTACCATGATTACGAACAAATGCTGGAAAGCGCGAAGAAAATCAGCGGCATGGGAGAAAGAATCGTCTATTTCGGACACGGAAAGCCGAAGAAAAATCGCGATTGGGCAAGATAAACAAGGCGAAGGCGCGAAATGAAGAAAAATATCGCAATCATGTTTTTGGCATTCTTGCTGTCTGGCACGCTTTTTTGCAATGATTTTGTCCTGGTGAAAGGCGGAAAAGTTGCAATGCGAACAGACCTTATGCAAAGGAAAAGGAATCCGGGCTGCAATGAAGAATATGAAGTCACGGTAAATGACTTTTATATGTGCGTCCATGAAGTGACGCAAAAAGAGTGGACTGAGATTATGGGAAACAATCCCAGTCATAAAAAGTCGGACAATTATCCTGTCAATATAGTGAATTGGTATGACGCGATCTTGTACTGCAACAAAAGAAGCGTCAAGGAAGGGCTGACTCCTTGCTACACAATTTCAGATTCAAAACAAACGATTGAATACAGGGTGCCGGTGGAAGGTACTGTCATGCGAGAAGAAATCGATGTCGTTATATGCGACTGGAATGCAAATGGGTACAGATTGCCGACGGAGGCAGAATGGGAGTACGCCGCGAGAGCAGGAGGGAAAGAAGCAACCTTTTTTGCCGGAAGCGACAACATAGATGAAGTTGCATGGTATTACGAATATATCGGCGCGACCATTCATGATGTCATGAAGAAAAAGCCGAATTCTCTTGGGATTTATGACATGTCTGGCAATGTGGGCGAATGGTGCTGGGACTGGTATGCCGACTATAATTTTGATGACACAGACAACCCCAAAGGACCTGAAAAAGGTATTGCAAAAATTTATCGTGGAGGAGGCTGGGATTCAGAAGTTTGGGAACAGTCTTTTGACGAAGAATGCGGCGTAAGTAAAAGGTACGCTTGGATTCCCACCTGGAAGGATAACAATTTGGGTTTCAGAATTGTAAGAAACAGTTTTTGAGGCAGAAAAATGCAAAACAAAATGAAAAAGACAATCCTTTTATTTTTTATAGTTCTTCTATTTGCTCAAGCCGTTTTCTCATTGCAAAACAGATATTCAGAAAAAGACATGACTTCTGTTATTTTAAAAGATGGAAATGAATATATTGTACGAGTTTATGGAGATTCCAAAAACCAAATACAAATAAAAGAAGGCGTTATCATAACGATAACAAATAAAATCTCAAATAAAGAAATTGCCAGAGCAAAACTTTTTGAAATAGATGAGAATGATCCGTCTTGCGGATATTGCGGACTTACTTCGAATGCTGGCAGTTTCATGCTTGAAGCCGTACTAAGTTTTAGACATATATATTTAACCTTTAGCAACATTGAAGAAAATACTTTTGTGCTGACAAAGTTTTTTGAATCTTATGTCGTGTCTCGTACTTCTGAAGAGATAGAAATAAAAGAAAAGGAGCATATCATTACAAAGACGATTTCTTTTAGCGATATGAACGAAGATTTATTAACCAAATTGTTATCGGATGAGATATAAGATTTGCGAAACCCATTCAACCATAGCGAAAAGAGAAAAGGAGAATAAGTCATGAAAAAGGGATTTTTAATACTGGCATTTTTCGGAATCATATCATCTTGCTTTTGCCAAGAAATATTTTATGAAGTAAAGGCGGACACGGGTCTTTTTGAAAATGATGAATACTCTTTGTTCAAAATAGAAGTTCAAGAACATAGAGGCTTGATAAGGACGATGAAGAAAGGAGAAAAGGTGAAATATACATTTGGAGACCCTTATTCTATTGGAGATCGTGTGGAAGGTGACCCACTTTCGCATATTGTGGCGACCGATCAAAATGGCATAAAGGGAAAAGTGGCTTGGGCTGACTTGTTCCTGCCGTCGAATGACTCCCTGCCCGATTACATAAAAACCAATGACGAAAAAGAAAGGTGGATCTCCGCATATTGTTATGAAATATTGTCATCCAATGCAAAAGAAACGATCTTCCAATATGAATCATATTGGAAGAATGAATGGTATAGTTCGGTCGGAGAGGAATGGCATGAAGACATAAGACCGTCAAATTTTATGATTTTTGACAATGCGATAGACATACTGGGATACGATTCTTCCAGAGGTATTCTTTTAATCACTTCATCGGAAAAGGTAAAAGATGGTATAAAAATAGGATTGTTCATTAAATATAAGATAGATACAAGTTCGAAAGACATCTTCCTGCATCATTTTAAGAAGGGCGAGCAGGAAATGACGTTAAAAATCGACGGGGACTATTTGGAAATGTATTTGGATGGTTCAAAGTCGCCATTGATGATTTTTGCCAGAACTGATGACTATTGGGGAATAACCGAGAAGCTTAGAGCCATAGCACGAGGTGAAAAAGCGGATTTGAGTGATGTGACATGGCCGCGCCACGCGGACGGCACGTGTGACTACGACGACAAAAACGGCATAATGATAAAACCGGCGTTCGCGTTCGCAACGGAACAAGCAGAGCCTGCGGAGGAAGAAGAACTCAATATTCCGGATTCGGTCGAGACAAAAGACGAAAGCAAAGTGAATTCCGCTGTAAAGACAAGCACGGAAAAAGAAGATGACGATTTTGTCTTTCCATTTATTCAATTGGGTTTTGGAATCATCTTAATTATAGTCTTGCTCCCAATTATTCTTGTGATTGCAAAGAAAAGGAAATCCAGCAAGGATTGAAAGGCATGCGGGCGACGTTCTCGGCGGACGCGCCCAAATTCTTCCGCGTCCACGGCTGTGACAGCCCCATGTCCGCGCCCGGTGCGCGAGAAAATCCCCAACGCGGACACGCTTTAGTCCATGGCAGGGACGTGCACATGTCCCTGCCACGGACTAAATGAAAAACAGTCCCTGTTAGGGACAAAAAAACGCCTTTTCAACTCCGCACCGAATTTATTTGCGGAAATACGTTTGCGTTTTTGCGGAAATAAATTTGAAAAAAGTGCGGAAAAGTGCTCCATGCGGCACATTTTTCCATAATTTGTCACATCTTCCAACATTTACATTAAAGACACCCTTCAATTGCGGTTTAAGACCTTCCAAAACGTACGTTAAAGACTCTCTTTAATAGCAATTGAAGACATTCCAAAATTTATGTTAAAGACACTCCAAAATTTGCATTATGAGGATATCTATAATTTACGTGAAAGAACCTCTAACACTGTAATGAAAGACTATCCAACACGTACGTGAAAGAGTCTCTAACACTTAAATGAAAGACCTTCCAACACGTACGTGAAAGGGCCTCTAACACGTACGTGAAAGACCTTCTAACACGTACGTGAAAGAACCTCTGACACGTACGTGAAAGACCTTCTATCATTTATATGAAAGAACGTCTTCCATAAATATAGGATAGATCGCCCGAAAATCAGCAATTAACATCAGCGACTGAAATTGCATCGCTGATGTTAATGCCGAGTTTCTTGCAGAAACTCGCGTATTTATTGCGATTTTCGCTGGAAACTTCGACAGCAAATCTTCGATTTGCGTACTTGTTGCGAAAACGCTTCGCTGCACAATCGCGTTTTCAACGACTCTCAAATCTGAAGATTTGGTCGTTGTTGAAAAATAAAGTACAAAAACGCGGGCTTTGGCGGAGCGTCAATGCGCTGACCAAGGGAACAAAGTTGACATTAACATAAAAATAGTTTATGATGGAAATAGTAAAAGACCGAAAAGGTTTGATGTAAGAAGTACTACGATAGATAAAAATGGAAATAAACAAATAAAAGATTTTAAATTCTATAATAATTGATGGTAAACATTATGATGGATGTGTACAAATTAATTGCAGATATGATTTGCAATTCCATTGATGACAAATGGGAAAAAGCTGTTGTCGAGATTGAATCATCTCTCGGGAAAATGTTATCTACAAATGCCTATTATTTTTTTAAGGATGGGCATAAGAATGCATTTGGATTAATAAATGATAATCAAGATGAAGATTTAGGTGAGAATATTTTTGCGCTTCAGGAATCCATGTATCCAGAACACAAGTGGAATCGCGCCGTCTACACGCTGGAGAAGAACGGTCATTTCGACATGGAGTTTATATGGGATCAGGCACTCCAGGACGAATGGGACAAGGCATAGCATGTTTGGAATTTTCAAAAAGAAAACATTTGAAGACGAATTTTCCGCATTGCAGGCGGACATGGTGGACATCTGCAACGAGTATTCCTGCGGAGAGGCGGAAAAGATATTCATTTATGTTGCTTATGAAGGTTTATTAGTTACAGATCATTTTTATAAAATCAATAAACAAATACTAGCGTGTCATAAATTAAATGATTGCAGTAAAAAGAAAGAATTTGATGTATCTGATGAGTGCCAAGAACAAGTTTTGGATGTGCTTATAGAAGATGTACACAAGATTCGTGAAGTCTGCAAGAAATACAATCAGCCGATGTTCACGGAAATGCGCCTGACATACGAGCCGGAAACAAAGAAATTCAATGCGGAATACAAATACGAGGCGCAGTTCACCGATGACATGGGATTGTCGGATATTGTGAATGCATGGTTTGAGGAAGAAAAGTCAAAGCT
The DNA here is from genome assembly GCA_947178095.1 of uncultured Treponema sp. Taxonomy (GTDB): domain Bacteria; phylum Spirochaetota; class Spirochaetia; order Treponematales; family Treponemataceae; genus Treponema_D. Next base: position 25,788 of record CAMWWZ010000017.1, on the reverse strand, counting down.
TGAGGGTGCAAGTGCATAATTAAAAAATGAAATATTATTCTTTTAAGCCTTGTGGAGTTGAAACGACAAAATTTTGCGAGCCTGAGCTTTTTGGCGAATGGGCAGAAGAGGGACTGTGGAAAAATAAATGGAGAAACAGGAACTTAAAATTGCCCGTAACGATGTACGTCAAAAACAGATACAATCCTGGGGACTATCCTTTGGCGGGGGCAAAATTGGTGTCAGAAAAACTTCTGGACATAATCAAAAAACTGAACAAGAACTATGAAGCCCTTCCGACCCAGCTGTACTATAGGGAAAAAGAGCCGATTTGGGACATCTATTATTCTATGATTTTCCCAGAATACGAGGCGTTCAATTTTGAGAAGTCTCGATATACACTGTTCAGAAATAGAATTCTTGATCTTGAAAAACTTGTTCTGTCAAAGGAAAAACTTTCTCATGTGGACACTGCAAATAATATCTTTGTTATAAAGGAAACAGTCCTTGATATAGTCTGCACCGATACCGCAAAGGACATGATAGAAGCCGCCGGCATAAAAGATGTGAGCTTTACAGAGCTTCCCGTCGAGTGATGTTTGGATTGAAAAAGAAAAGGTAAAGTTGCGAACTATATGAGTGATAAGATTTTTTCATTCTCCAAGAAACCTTTTCGCTTCTTCGAGCAGTTTTTCGCGCGTGTTCATTTCGGGGGATTCCGTAACAAATTCGAGAAGTTCTTTTAGCGCGGCTCCGATTTCCTTTCCGGGTTTTATCCCAATCGCAATCAAGTCGTTTCCGTCTATCGCAAGGTCTTTCAGACTGAGCGCGGAATTTTGCGATAGGACTTTTTCGATTCTGCCTTTCAATTCCGCAAGGCTTCCTTTTTCATCTGACGTTCGGCTTTTCGCGCAAGATTCCGCGTCCGAAGAATTTTCGCCTCTCATTCCGTAAACGTCCGCCAATCGCAAGTCGAAAAGGTCGTCGATGTTTTCCGCGCCCACGCGCCGGACGAAGCGTCGCACCGCCGCGTCGCTCCACGCGCTTTCGTAGAAAAACATGTGCTCGCGCACGAGATGGCTCACTTTTTGAACCGTGTCATTCGAGAATTTCAGGCGGCGCAGGATTCCTTGCGAAAGCTTTTCGCCCGCGCAGTCATGGTTGTAGAAATGGATTTCATCGCAATCCTGCGACACGTTTTTCGTGCGAGGCTTCGCGATGTCGTGGAAGAGGGCGGCGAGCCGGACGTTGAGATTATCGCAAGGCGCGCCATCGCAAGCGCGGAAATTGTGGTCGAGCACGTCGAATTCGTGAAAGCCGCGCGAATCGCGCTGAACGCAGCTGCGCCCTTCGAGAAGTTCGGGAATGAAGATTTTCAAGATTCCAGTTTGTTCGAGAAGCCGCAGTCCTGCGGACGGACGGCGCGAAAGCAGAATCTTGCAGAACTCGTCGCGGAAACGCTCCGCCGAAATGCTCGCGATTTTTTTAAGCGTCTCTTCTTCGAAAATATCTTCGGATGTGCGCTTTTCTATACTAAATTCAAGCTGAGAAGCGAACCTTATCGCGCGAATCGGGCGCAATCCGTCTTCCATGAAGCGTTCGTGCGCGTTTCCCACCGTTCGGATCGTCTTTGCCTCGATGTCGCTTCGCCCGCAAAAAGGGTCTACGATGCGCCCGTCGCGGAGGCTTGCCGCCATTGCGTTCATCGTAAAATCGCGGCGGCTCAAGTCCTCTTCGATACTCGACGCGAATTCGACTTTGTCAGGATGGCGGCCGTCGGAATATTCGCTTTCGGTGCGGAACGTCGTGACTTCGATTTGCCTTTTCATAAAATGGACGGTCACAGTCCCGTGCTTTATTCCGGTGGGAATCACGCGGCGGAAAATGCGCATCACGTCCTCCGGCTTCGCGTTTGTCGCGATGTCCCAGTCATGCGCCTCTTTTCCCATGATCGTGTCGCGCAGCGCGCCGCCTACGAGATACGCATCGAAGCCCGCCGCTTCGAAAATCGAATTCATTTTTTTGAGTTCTTGCGGAATGCTGATTTTTTCCATTTGCGATAAAATTATAAATAAAAATCCAGCTCTAGTCAACTTGCGATAAAAAATTGCGATTGATTTTTATGTAATTTCATGCTATGATTTTCGCAATGTCGGATTATGAAATTGAATCGCAAGGAAAAAACGCGCCGGTTCACGCGGTCGTCTTCACGGGAGGCGAATTTCCCGCGCCTGAAAAGACGAAGGATTTTTGGGAAAGCCCGCTCGTTTTCGGCGAGGCGAGGCGGCCTGATTTTGTCGTGGCGGCGGATTCCGGAATAGACGCGCTTCGCTTATATTGCGATTATTTTGACATTTCTGAATCGAATCCTCGCGCGGCGGAAAGTTTCCGTCCTAGAATCGACTTTTCGCCCGACTTGATTTTGGGCGATTTCGATTCGATTTCCGACTTGAAAATCCTTGCGAAATATCCCGATGAAATCATAGAAAAGTCGCCTTCGTACAAGGACTTGACGGACACGGAACTTGCGATAAATTCCGTGCGCGCCCGATTCAAAAACGCTTTCATAACGCTCGTAGGCGGCGCGGGCGGACGCGCGGATCATTTTTTGGGAATATTCGACCTTTTCGGCGGAAGGCTTTCGCCCGACGCTTGGCTTTGCGGCGAGCAGATTCTCTTGAACGCGCGAAGAAGGAAATTCTTCGTGGAAAACCTAGACGCTGGAAGCCCTGTTTCTGTGGCGCGCGCCTCGCGCGAATTTCGCGGCGGAAAAATCACAACGCGCGGGCTTGAATGGGAAAGCGGAGTTTTCAGGAAGCGCGGAATGCCGAGCATCAGCAACACGATTTCGCTCGAATATTTCAAGGAAAAACGCCCCGTAGAATTCTGTTTCAAGCGCGGCGCGTTCGTCCTTATCCTGCCGATTTCTGCGAGAATCTCAATCGCGGAAATTTGAATTTCTTGAATGTCAAGTTTTTTCGCGGCAAGGATTGTAGGGGGCGGCGAAGCCGATTCCGAAGCAGCCGAAGTGCGTGCGGAGGAATGAAGCGATAGCGTAACCCCGAAAAGCCTGGTTTTTGTAATGCGAAGCGTTACAAAAAGCCGCCCTAATAAACTATTCACTACACGCCATCTAACTATTCAATATTCACTAATAACTATTAACTCAAACAACCCCTGCGCTCAAAGCGAGGATTCCCCTTGCGACGATTCCGCACGCGGCGGAAAGCGCGATGCAAAAAACGTAGAACGCCAAAAAGATGCTTTTTTTCCACGAATAGAATTTCGAAAATATGCTGTCCAAAATCGTCACTATGATCGACGCGACCGAAAAGAAAAAGAGCGTCACCGCGACGAACATCGTCTCACGCAAAATGAGCGTCTGGCTTGAATCCAAAAATCGCTGGAAATTTCCCGCGACGTAGAGCAGCGCGGACGAAATCAAAAGCAGGAACGTGAAAAGCGTCATGCGGAAAAGAATTTTCTGCATGAGGTACACGAAAGGCGCGAATCTCATTCTAAAAACTTTTGGCTTCATCGTATTGAAAACAATTCCTCTTTTCGTTAAAATATACCAAAGGATTTTTTTTCTTTCAAGGGGAATTTCGTGAAAAAAAGCACTTCGTTTTTTATGTGCCTGATCATCTTGCTGGCGGCGGGCGGCTTCGCGTTTTATTTGGGCTGGTCTCAGTTCAAGGTGAAGCCGGGAGATGTCGGAATCTTGGTTTCGAAGACTGGCGGAACGAATCCAAAGCTGATAACGCACGAGCGTTTTTCATGGAACTGGGAATTCCTCATTCCCACGAACGCTTCGCTTTTGACTTTTACGCCGAAGCCCTACGCTTTCGAAAAATCCGTGGGCGGAATCCTTCCGAGCGGAAAGGAATACGAAAAAGTTTACGGCGGCGCTGTGGACTTTTCGTATTCGTTCGTCTTTTCGATAACGCTGAAATGCTCGGCGGAACAAATCGCAAGTCTCGTCGCATCGAACGAAATTTCAAGCCAAGACGATTTGGAAAAATTCCTCGAACGCGCGGCTTCGGTAGCATGCGCCGCCGCCTCGAACGCCGCGATTTCCGCCTTGGAAAATGGAGAGATCGCTTCCGTGGAAGGCGCGAAAAAAATCATGGAAGAGGCTGCGGAAGGCGGCTTGAAAAACTGTTCGCTTGAATCGCTTGAAATCATTTCGCATTCCGTTCCCGCCATCGCGCTTTACAAAAGTGCCATGGCTTCCTACGGCGATTTCATAAGGAAGCTGGAAGAATCGATTTCCGAAGAGGCGAGGCTTTCGGCGGAGGAAAGCTCGCGCTTTTCTTCTGCGATAAAGAAAATGGAAATTCTCGGCGATACGCTCAAAAAATATCCCGAACTTTCCGAAATTATGAAAAACTCCGACAACGTTTCCAAAATTTTGGAAGCGATAAATTCGATGCAGTAAGAAATTAGGAGAACAAAAATTGGAAAAAAGGATTTTCGCGATTCGCGGCGCGACAAGGGCGGAAAATTCCCGGGAATCGATTTTGAAAAACGTCGAGTCGCTTTGCAAGGAAATTTTCGAAAAGAACAATGTGCTTTCCGAGGACATCGTTTCGATAATGTTCACGCAAACGCGCGACCTTGACGAGCTGAATCCTTGCTACGCGCTTCGTCACGGAGATGTCGGAATCGACGTTTCTTCGGTCGCGCTTTTTTCGACGAACGAGCTTGAGATAAAGGGAATGCTTTCGCGGACGATTCGCGTGATGGTCACGGCGTACCTTCCGCAGGGTTCGAAAATTTCTCATGTCTACAAAAACGGCGCGGAAGTCCTGCGCCCGGATTTCGCCAAATGAAAATATGGATGGCCGCCCGCGAGTATTCGGGCATCGCGGAATCAGGCGGAGTGAAGAACGTAGTACGCTCGCTTTCTGAAAGCCTCGTCAAACTGGGACACGAAGTCACATGCTTCGTTCCGTTTTATGGCTGCGCGGAAACGGAATGCATTTCGGATTTTTCGCGAGCGAAATCTTCCGCAAAAGTTTCGTGCACCGGAAAAAAAATCCGCGTGGACTTTTCAAGCGGATTTCTCTGCGGCGTGAAAATCGTCCTTGTGGGCGCGGAATGTTTTTCCGAAAAGAAAAACGTCTACACTTATTGCCTTGCGGATTTGGAAAAATTCCCCGAAAAGAAAGTCGGGGAGGGCTACGCCGACAATCACCTTATGAACACGGTTTTCCAAAAGGCGATTTTGGTTTTCGGCGAAGAACTGTGCGCGGAGCGCGATTCGCCCGACGTGATTCATTGCCATGATGCGTGCGTCGCGGCTTTGCCTTCGATCATAAAGCATTTCCGAAAAAAGAATTTTTTCGCCACGAAATTCATCGTTTCGATTCACAACGCGGGCCCATATTATCACCATGAATTCGCGGGCGTTTCCGAGGCGAAATCCTACACCGGCTTGCCCGAAAAAATTCTCGCCCGCGCGACGAATTCCGGCCGCGTCGAGCCGTACTTGCTTGCGGAGGAAAGCGCGGTTCTTTCCACGGTCTCGCCATGGTACGCCGACGAGCTTTTGGACGCGGGCAATTCTTGCACCGACGGGCTTTCGCAGATTTTCGCAGAGCGCAAGACTCGCATCGTCGGAATCACGAACGGATTCGATTCGTCGCGCTACGCGCCCGAGGACGCTTCGCTTTCCACTTTGCCGTTTCCTTTTTCGCCCGAAAAACTTGACTTGGAAGGAAAATGGAAAACGCGAGAATTTTTTTTGAAAAGCATCTATTCGGAATTTTCCGAGGAAAACCGTGAGCGAAAAAAGTCACTTGAGCGCAGCGGATTTTTGGACGGCGAGGGGAAAATATATTTTTCCTATCACGGAAGGCTTGTCCGCCAAAAAGGAATTCTCGTCTTGCTCGACGCGGCGCGGGATGTTCTCCAAAAAAACAAGGACGCGCGTTTCATCATAAACGGGCAGGGCGAAGAATCGCTTCATGAAATATGCCGCTCGTTCGCGCAGGAAAATCGGGGGCGCGTTGTGTTTTTCTACGGCTACGAAAAATCGTCGAGCAGGCTCTTCACGGCGAGCGCGGACTTCGCGGTTCTGCCGAGCGAATTCGAGCCTTGCGGCACGGAAGACTACATAGCGCAAATTTTCGCCACGATTCCAGTGGCGCACGCGACAGGCGGACTGAACAAGATCATCGACGGAAAGACAGGATTTTTGTACGAAAAGAACGACGCGGAAAATTTGGCGGAAACGCTTTTGCGCCTCGCGCGTGAAAGGCTTGAGCGTCCTGAAAAATTCCGCGCGATAATCCAAGAAGCGGCGCGGCACGTCAAGACGCGCTATTCATGGGATTCGGTGGCGGAAGAATACGTGAGGCTTTACGGGGAATGAAAGGCGCGGCAAGAAAAAAACAGAATGTTTGGATTCCTATCTTTTTAGTTGCGTCTTTTTTCTGTTTCCGTTTGCATCCGAAACGGAATATTCAAAACTTTTAAAGCCGTTGTCTTTTACTTTCCACCACTTTAAATATCCGTAACGATTGTTTTTCAAAACCACAGTCTTCGTATACACAGGATTGACATCGTGTTCCTCGTCAAACGAGGAATCAAAATCATAAGCATCGCCTATTTCAAATGTAATCAAATAATAACTGTGTCCTTTCAAAAAGGCGATGTTCAAGTCATCGAGAATTTTATTTTCTGTTTTATCTTGTATGCAAAACAATTCCAGATATTCTATTTGACCGCCAGCATCTTCAAAAGAATTTTCTTTTTCGATATCCGCCAATTTTCTGTTGACGGCTTCATCTGCCATGACATTCCACATTTCATAAATTCCGGTCGTTTGCTTTGACAAGTCCATTGAATGGTCGAATTCATATCTTCCAAAATCATGCTTTTTGCAAGAAAAAAGCGTGAGAATAAATATGGCTATCGCAAGCATTTTCCTTGTCATTTTCGTCCTCAAACAAGCCGTGGAAACAATTTTCCTTGAAAATAAAAGACGTGTCAAGCGTTTCTTTTTCATTTTTTTTTGCGATTTCCGCTTGACTTTTTTTTGCAAAAATACTAGAATGTTCCTCACGTCAAGCGTAGAACGTTTGCTGCTTTAGCTCAGTTGGTAGAGCACGTGATTTGTAATCTCGGGGTCGTGGGTCCAAGTCCTACAAGCAGCTGTTGGGGAGTTTCCCGAGTGGTCAAAGGGGACAGACTGTAAATCTGCTGGCTACGCCTTCGTAGGTTCGAATCCTTCACTCCCCAAAAAAACCGCACGAAAAGTGCGGTTTTTTTGTTTTTTTTCAAATTCAAATTTCCCGATAATTCTATTGACTAATTCAATTGTATGGTTTATAATGTTATGGGCTTTTTAAAAGCCTGCAACTTCTTTGTATAAACTCTACTCCAAAACGAAGGCCAAAGTCCGCAAGGCGAGGCTCGCGTATGTATGGGGGGGGGTATGGGAATGGCAGTTTTTTTAGCCGCGTTTTTGCTGAGCATGATTTTCGTGCTGATTACAATCAGATACTGCGGCCGACACAATATTTACGACGAAGTGAATTCCCGAAAGGTTCACGATGGAAACATTCCCCGTTTGGGCGGAATCGGAATTTTCCTTTCGTTCGCCATTGTCTCTGCGGCATATGTCGTCTTTTTTCGGCGCGATGACTTCGTTTCGTTTTTGCCCGTGCTTGTCGCGTTTACGCTAATTTTTGTGTTCGCGCTTTTGGACGACTTGATAAACCTCCGCGCGCTGCTGAAACTTCTTTTCCAAATAATCGCCGCCCTTATGGTCGCCTTGAGCCAAATGTATTTCAAAAACTTTTTGGGCTTTACTATTGCGCCGTTTTTGGGCAGGACTTTGACTTTCCTGTGGATTTTGCTTTGCGTGAACGCATTCAATTTGATTGACGGAATCGACTGGTTTTGCAGCGGAATTTCATTTTTGTCCCTGCTGACGCTCGGCATCGTGCAGCTTTTGCTTGGCGGCACGACGCATCCTTTCTATTTCATTTTGGCAGGCGCGGTGCTCGGCTTTATGGTTTGGAACAAGCCGCCGGCGAAAATATTTTTGGGAGACTGCGGAAGCCAGACGCTCGGTTTCGCGATAGCCGCATTTCCGCTTTTGGACAGCTCGAATCCGAAATTCGAATATTCAAAAATAATCGCGCTGTTCCTTTTGGCTTCGATTCCGGTTACGGACGTGATCGCGGCGATTTGGCGGCGCACGAGAGAGCATCGATTTTGGTTCGCGCCGGACAAGGCTCACATCCACCACAAGCTTTTGAACGTCGGATTTTCGAAGACATCGGCGGTGCTTTTTCTGCTAATGATTCAGACAATCATAAGCATCATCGTAATCGGCTCGTATTCAATGTCGCAGCGTTCGGCGGTAATAGTTTTGCTCGTGGCGGTAATATTCGTGGAAGTGATTTTCATAACGTTCCACTATCTGAATTACGCGGTGAACAGAAAGCACCAAGGACATCTGCAAAACTACACGCAAGAATGAAAGTGCTTGAACAATTTGCGGAAAAATGCTATGCTCGTGAGAAAATATAAATTTGGAGAAAGATTTGGACAACGAAATCGAAGAAGAAAGGCGGGCGCAAAATCCCGAAGACGATGAAATAAGCCTGATAGATTTGCTCGCGGTATTGTTGCGCTACAAATGGCTCATAATAATAACGACTGTCTTGGCCATGATTTTCGCCGTCGTGTTTTCAGCGATTTCCATTGTCTTGCCGCCCGAAAAGAGCTACCTGCCAAATCTGTACACTCCGAAGGCTTTGATGCTCATAAACAACGAAAATTCTTCATCGGGCTCGCTTTCTTCCATGCTTTCGTCGAGCGGGCTAGGCGGATTGGCAAGCCTCGCCGGAATAAGCGCGGGCGGCGGCTCTTCGTATAGCGGGCTTGCGACGTTCTTTGTCGGAACGAATTCTTTTTTGGACGCGGTTGTGGACGAATTCGACTTGATCACGCGCTTTGAGATAGAAAAGCATCCGCGCGCCGAAAGTCGCAAGGCCTTGCAAAAATTGATTTCGGCAGAATTCGACGACGAGTCGTCGGTGTTTTCACTTTCGTTTACAGACAAGGATCCCGAATTCGCAAAAAATGTCGTGGACTTTTCCGTAAAGCTGATTGAAAACATGTTCTTGAATTTGGGCATAGACAAAAACCTTTTGGAAAAGAAAAACCTCGAGCAGAACATCGACAATTCTTACAAAGAAATCCTGAATTTGCAAAAGAAAATCCAAAGCCTTGAAAATTCAGTTTCCTATGGCTATGGCTCGACTCTTCCCGCCATAATGACAGAAGCGTCGATGATACGCCTTGAATTGGAAGCCCAAAAGGAAGTGTACACCCAGCTAAAAACGCAATATGAGCTTTTGAAGATAAAGATGGCGAGCGAAACGCCGGTTTTCCAAGTGATCGAAGATGCGGAAGTGCCCGACAGAAAATCCAAGCCCAGCCGCGGAATGTTGTGCATAATCATAACGTTCGCAGCGTTTTTTATTTCCGTGTTCATCGCATTCGCATTGAACGCAGTCGAAAATGTCCGAAAAGACCCCGAGGCGATGGAAAAATTGAGGAGCGGAAGCAGAAAATGAGAAAATTTTTATTGGCATTGCTTTTTGGCTTGGCAGCTCTTTCGGCGTTCGCACAAAGTTTGTCATTGTCCAATTTGTCCGCAAAAAGCAAAAAAAGCTCTTCAGACAATAATATATCTTTGGCATCACAAAGTGGAAACGTCCAGATTGCAATGTCCGTTCCGGATTATCTTGTTACGGCGGGCGACATTTATACGTTGTCATTTGTCATAGGAACTGATGCCATTTCATACAGTTTGCCAGTCGATTCCACTTACAGGATAAGGGTCGCGAATCTCGGCGTAATAGACGCTTCGGGAAAAACGTTCGTCGAACTGAAACGCCAGGTGGAAAACCTCGTAACGAGAAACTATCCCATGAGCGGCGTTCAGTTTGTGCTCACAAGCGCGGCCGTATTCAAGGTGACAATAAAAGGCGAGGTTTTTTCCACCACCGAAAAAAATGTGTGGGCGCTCACGCGTTTGAGCGCGCTTTTGAAGGAAAGCGAATTGGAGACGAATGTCAACAATCTCGATCCATACGCCGATGAAAGCACGTTGTTCGAAGAAAATGAATTGCTCACGAAGTATTCTTCAAAACGAAACATCGTGATAACTTCCGCGGACGGAAAGTCGAAAACCTACGACCTTTTCAAGGCGGAGCGTTTCGGCGACATGACGCAAGATCCGTATCTGCGTCCCAACGACGTGATCACCATAAGCAGATTCCAGCGAATAGCGATGATAAACGGCACGGTGGAGCGTCCGGGAACTTACGAGCTTTTGGAAGGCGAAAACCTAAAGGATTTGGTCGAAGTTTACGGAGGAGGGCTTGCGCCTCGCGCCGACACGACAAGAATAGAAGTGACCCACATAAACACCGAAACAGAAAAGACCGGCGGGAAGACTTATGTTTCGCAAAGCGACATCGACGAAAATTACAAGATAGAATCTTATGATACGATTTACATTCCGACTTACAAAGACTTGCGTCCTTCGATTTTCATTGAAGGCGCGGTAGTCGCTGTGCAAGAAACAGACACTGGAAGCGTGTCACTAACATCGTCAGACATAAAGGGCGAGGGAATGGCTCTTACGTCATCGGAAATAAAAACCGAGGACATGCAAAGCACGAACCGGCTTACGATCGCATTTAGCGCGGGTGAAAAATACACGTCTTTCGTGCGAGGGCATAGCCAATTTTTTTCTTCTCCAGTGGCGGACACGGCAAATTCATACATAATGCGCGACGGCGACAAGATTCCCATAAGCATCTACAAAATCTTGTATGACAAGGATTTTGATTCCGACGAAATCCTTCAAAGCAATGACACTCTCGTTGTTCCGTTCAAACAGTATTTTGTGAGCGTGTCAGGCGCGGTAAAAGTGCCCGGCCGATATCCATACATTCCAGACCGAGGATGGGAATATTACATCAGTCTCGCAGGCGGTTTTACAAAGACCGAAAACTCAAGGCAAAAAATCGTCATAACAGACATAGACGGAAAGAAGCTGTCGAAAAAAGATCCGATAACTCCTGAAGCGACAATAGAGGCGGTGACGAATTCCGGACTTTACTATTTCAACTTATATGCGCCGATTATTACGACATTGATAAGCGCGGTTTCTACTTCGATTTCAATACTTGCGGTGACCGGTGTCCTTTCGAAATAGTTGGGGGCGAAGATTTGGCGGAAGACTCGCGTTTTTATAAGGACGGGCTTAAGTTCGAATGCAAACGCTGTTCGGACTGCTGTCGCATTTCCCCGGGATTCGTGTACCTTTCAAAAAACGATTTGACAAATCTTTGCGATTGGTTTAAAATGAGCGAGGACGATTTCATAAAAAAATATTGCCGATGGGTTCAGTACTATGGCGCGCGCGAGGCTCTTTGCCTTTTGGAAAAGCGGAACTACGACTGCGTTCTTTGGGAAAGCGGCTGCACGGCTTACGGAGCGCGTCCCGTGCAATGCTCGACATATCCGTTTTGGCCGTGGATTTTGAAAAGCCGCGAGTCGTGGGATGCCGAAGCCAAGGATTGCAAGGGAATGAATTGCGGCGCGTTGCGTTCGGCACAGGAAATCGACGAGCAAAAATTTTTGTACGAGCACAATGTGCCGATAACGCGCGAATTGTCCGTGAATTGAAGCGGGATTTTTTGGAGAGGAAATTTTGGACGTAAAATTTTGGGGAGTACGAGGTTCTCTGGCAGCGCCGCTTTCGCCCGAGCAGGTTCAGGCGAAGATAAACGCGGCCGTTCAAATCATTCAGCCCAAGGATTTGGAAAGTCCCGATTCGCGCCAAAAATTCCTTTCGACGCTTCCGCCTTATGTTTATGGAACGATCGGGGGAAACACGCCTTGCGTCCAAGCGACTTCTTTTGCGAATGACGTGCTGATTTTCGACGCGGGCACGGGAATCCGCGAGATGGGAATGAGCCCTGAAATTATCGGGAACACACACTATTCGCTTTTCCTTTCGCATTTGCATTGGGATCACATTCAAGGCTTTCCATTTTTCGGGCCGCTCTACAATCCTAACGTCACGATTGACATTTATTCGCCGGAAGAAAACATGGCAGAATTTTTCGCGTCGCAAATGCGCGCGCCTTTTTTTCCAGTGGATTTCAACGCGGTAAAAAACAGGATAAATTTCAACGAAATTTCGACCGAAAAAGACTACAGCATCGGCGGCGTTACAATCGCATGCTGCAAGATGAATCATCCCGGCGGCTCATATTCCTATTGCGTGGAAGAAAACGGAAAGAAAGTCGTCTACGCCACCGACATGGAACTTTTGGATTTTAAGATTGGAGACGACACGAAAAGAATTTTTGAAAATGCGGACACAGTGATTTTGGACGCGCAGTACACGCCACAAGACGCCTACGCCAAAACAAAATGGGGACATTCCGCGTTCTGCTATGCGGTGGATTTCGCCGTGGAAATGAACGTCAAAAAACTGTATCTTTTCCATCACGAGCCTTCCTACGACGACAAAAAGATAAATTCGATTTTGCAGTCGGCTAAATGGTACGCGGATTTCATTTCCGAAAAAAAGCTCGAAGTAGAGCTTGCAATCGAAGGGAAAAGTTTCAGCCTATGACGCAAGCGAATTTTTCCTACGAATTTTCGGGCGAGGAACTGAAGTCGCTCGCGCATTTTTTGAGGGCTCGGCAGGACAAGCTTCCGCGCGAGCTTTTCGCCTTTTCCCGCGCCGTGCAAGACGAATTGTACGGACGGCTTTCAATCGACGAAGTGGAGAAATTCTGTAAAAATGAAATTTGCTAAAAAAATCCTTGTTGCGCTTTTCATGCTGGCGGCTCTTTGCATGGCGGCGGCGTTCGCGGCTTTCTTTTACGTCAAAGATGCGACTTCCGCACTCGACGAAATTCAAAACGAAAAAATCATGCGCATCAAAATCGAGCGCGGAACTACGGCGCGCGAAGTGGCGGCGAAACTCGGCCAAAACGGAATGATAAAAAACGAGCGCGTCTTTTATTTGCTCGCGCGCTTTCCGAACCTCGCATACTTGATTTTCCCGAACGCGCGCCCAGGCATTTTCACCGTGAAGGCAGGCGTTTGCGAGATTTCAAGCGCGATGGACGCTGCGAGAATCTACAGCGTAATTTCTGCTGGACTTGACGAGCAGACGAAAATTTCGATTCCAGAAGGACTCACGATTTCAAAAATCGCAGAACGCTTCGAAGCCGCGGGAATCTGCTCGGCGAAGGAATTTTCCTCTGCCTGCCGCGACGAAAATTTTTTGAAGGAAATCGCCCTTCCGTTCAAAAGCGCGGAAGGCTATCTTTTTCCCGACACTTATTCTTTCGTTCCGAATTCGGATGCGAAAAGTTGCGTCCGCGCGATGGTGAAAAATTTTTTCGAGAAAACTTCGGGAATAAAAAATTTCGCGGACGCTTCCGAAGAAAGACGCAATCAAATCGTGATTCTCGCTTCCGTGGTCGAGCGCGAATATCGCGTGGCGGACGAAGCCCCGATGATTGCGAGCGTTTTTTCGAACCGAATCAAAAATCACATCGGGCTTTATTCGTGCGCCACCGTGGAATACGTCATCACAGAAATTTTGGGGCGCCCGCATCCCGACATCATCACGTTCGACGATCTCAAAATCGAAAGCCCTTACAACACTTATTTGCACGAAGGGCTTCCGCCCGCGCCCATTTCAAATCCCGGGCTTGTCGCGCTTTCGGCGGCGGCGAATCCCGCACAAAGCGACTTTTTCTATTTCCGCCTTATGGACGAAGAAGAAGGGCGGCACGTTTTTACGAAAACGCTCGAAGAGCACGAAATGCAGAATTTGATTTTCAAGACGAAAAAAATGTCGCGCTAGGCGAGGCCTCGAAAAATGGCGGGTTTCATTTCAAAAGACACAATCGAAAAAGTGCGCGAGAGCGTGGACATCGTTTCGCTCATCGGCGACTACACGAATCTCACGCGGCGCGGCTCGCAGTATTGGGGCTGCTGTCCGTTCCACAACGAAAAGACTCCTTCGTTCACCGTCGATTCGGTGAAAAAATTCTATCACTGTTTCGGCTGCGGAGTTGGCGGCGACGCGATAAAATTCGTGATGGAAATGGAAAGCCTTTCCTATCCCGACGCGATTTCGGAACTCGCGAAAAAAAACAACATCGAAGTCACTTACGAATCTGGCGGCGGAAACGTGAAAATCGAGCGCGATGCCGACTTGGACACGGTTCGCGAAGTGTACGACAGAATCGCATCGACGTTCCATTTTTTCCTCACGCAAAACCAAATGGGGCGCAGGGCTTTGGAATACATCAAAGGCAGGGGACTTTCCGACGAAACGATTTCCAAGTTCAAGCTGGGATACGCGCCTTCCGACCGCACTTGGCTGAAAAAATTCCTGCTTCAAAAAAATTATTCCGCGCAATTCCTTTCAAAGACCGGGCTTTTCAGCAAGAATTATCCTGACATCGCGCTTTTTTCAGGCCGCCTGATTTTTCCAATTTTCGACAGGAAAGGCGAGGCGGTCGCGTTCGGCGGAAGGATTTTGGGAGACGCTGACGGACCGAAATATCTCAATTCGCCCGAGCTTCCTCACTACAAAAAGCGCGAGACATTGTATGCGTTCAACTTCGCGAAAAAGTCGATTCAGCAGAAAAAAACGGTGATTCTCTGCGAAGGCTATATGGACGTTATCGCCTACCATCAATGCGGAATCGACAACGCCGTCGCGCCGCTTGGAACGAGCCTCACTGAGCAGCAGCTGAAAATCCTGCAAGGCTTCGCGGACACCGTGCTACTTTCGTTCGATTCGGACGGGGCTGGGCAGAACGCCACCAAGCGCGCGATTTTGATGTGCCGCGAATTCAACTTCACGACGAAAATAATTCGGCTTTCCGGCGCGAAAGATCCTGCGGAAATTATGATAAAATTCGGCCCTGAAACCTTGACAAAATCCGTGGAAAATGCTATATTAGATAGCGATTTTCTATTGTCCAAACTGAAGGAATCGTATCCGTCGGATTCGCCCGACGACAAGACCAAGGCCGCGCTTGCCTTCTTCTCGTACGTGGATTCGCTTCGCTCGGACATTCAAAAGGAATCGAGCCTTGAGCAGTTGGCTCAAAGTTTCAATCTTGCGCCGGAGGCTGTAAAAAGGGACTTCAACAATCGCAGTGGCGCGCGCGGACGCTTGAACGCCAAGACCGAGCACGGACAGAACGGAACAAAGCAAGTAAAGCCCAACGCCGAACTTCGCGCCGTGCTCGCCGTCATATCCAATCCTGATGAGTATCAGAAAATGCGCCGCGAACTCACTTCCGATGACTTTGAAGATCCTATGGCGAGAGAACTGTTTTTGAATCTGGAGGAATGTTACAGAAAAGGCGAAGTGTCATTATCGGCAATGCTTGTCCAATCACAAGACGAGGAAATTCAGCGGCAAATAACGGGCGCATCCGCATCGGACGAATTTCACGGCGATATGGCCAAATACATTGACGACAGCATCGCGCTGATAAAACGGAAGTCGCTCAAACGGAAAAGCAAAAAGCTTTCCGAGCGCATAAAAGAATTGCATCCGGTTACTTCCGACGACGAAACGCTTTTGAAAGAACTTCTTTCGGATAAAATGCAGATTGACAGACACTTGAGGCAGCGTTGAGCCGCCTTGAAAAAAGGAAACAAAATGGAAAAAGAAGAGCTTGACTCTTTGGTTTTGAAAATTCTGGAAAAAGACAAAAAGATATTCAATTGGGATGAAATTGCCGAAACCGTCGGCGCGGAAACAGTCGCCAACCAGGAAAAGAGCGAGGCTTTGATGGCCGAACTTGAACAGCGTGGAATCACGATTCGCGAGGAAATCCCCGACTTGCCCGAAGAGGAAGACGAGGACAATCTTGTCGTGGACAATGACGACGAAGGCAACATTCCGGAAGACGCGGAAGCGAAGATTGCCGAACAAGCAGAAAAGGAAGCGGCGATTCCGCCAAAAAAGCGTCTTGTAAGCGCGGACAAAGACGCGCAGCCAAACGACGACCCAATCCGCCTTTATCTTCGCGAAATCGGAAAAGAGGCTCTTCTTTCCGCCGAGCAGGAAGTGATTCTTTCAAAGCAGATGGAAGACGGCGAGAACATCATCAAGGGCGTCATAAAAAGTTCCGGAAAGATAATTCCTGAATTCTACGCCGTGGCGCAAAAGGCGTTTTCTCGCGTAGACGAAACCGGCCGCGCCAGAAAAGAAATCACCGAAGAGCAAAACGAACGCCGCCGCCTTCGAAGCGCGTATGCTGAACATTTGCGCCCGATTCTCCCGGAATTGAAGCAATACATTTTGTTGAAAGGAAAGCTTTTCGAATTCGATTCCACCACGAACATTCAGGACAACAAGGAAATTCTCAGCCTGAAAAAAAAGATTCTTCCTCAACTTCAGAAAATCGACATTCAGTCGGAGGAAATCGAAAAATTCAGCGCGGCGTTCATCGACGTGAAGGACAAAATCGAAGAATACCAGCACAAGCAAGAAAAGCGCATGAAAGAATTGCGCATCAACGACTCCACGGATTTGCGAAGGCTTGGTCGCCGTCTTGCGACGCGCAGCGAAGCCGCAAAGCTCGAAAAAGATTTGGGCATGACCGCGGACGAAATTCGCGATGTCTACACAAAGATTCAAAAAATTGACAGGAATCTTCATCATTTGGAATTCGAGTTCGAAAATTCGATCGAAGAAATTCTCAAGATGGAAAAGGAAATCGAGCGCGGTCGATATATGATGGAAGTGGCGAAAAACCATCTCATCAACGCGAACCTGCGCCTTGTCGTGGCCATCGCAAAAAAATACACAAACCGCGGCTTGCAGTTCTTCGACCTTGTTCAGGAAGGAAACATCGGACTTATAAAGGCCGTGGAAAAATTCGAATATCGCAAAGGCTACAAATTTTCCACTTACGCCACGTGGTGGATTCGCCAGGCGATTACGCGAAGCATTTCCGACCAGGCGCGCACGATTCGTGTTCCAGTCCACATGATTGAACAGATAAACAAAGTTGTCCGCGAAAGCCGCAACCTCATGCAAAAACTCGGGCGCGAGCCGAGCGACGACGAAATCGCGCAGCAGCTGGGCTGGACCGTAGCGCGCGTCAAGCAGGTGAAGAACGTCGCGCGCGAGCCGATTTCGCTCGAAACTCCGATCGGCGAAGAAGAGGATTCATTGCTCGGAGATTTCATCGAAGACAAGGAAGTGGAAAATCCAGCGTCGAAGACGACATACACTTTGTTGCAAGAACACATCGACGAAGTTTTGAAAACGCTTCCTTTGCGTGAACAGGAAGTGCTAAAATTGCGTTTCGGACTCAAGGACGGATATTCGCTCACGCTCGAGGAAGTCGGACTTTATTTCAACGTCACGCGCGAGCGCATTCGCCAAATCGAAGCGAAGGCATTGCGCCGACTGCGACATCCTCGCCGCGCCACCGGCCTCCGCGACTACATCGAAATATAGCACTTGCAATATATTTTGATTTTTGCTATAATCGCCGTAAGGATATATTTTATTTGCACGTGCGCTCATCAAATTTACTTGACGCGCACGCCAAAAAGCCGCTCGCGAAATTCGCAAACCTTCTGGTTGCAGGCTTTTTATTTGGGAGACAAACATGGAAAAGACGCGTGATATGACGAAAATTTTTGAAGACTTGAAGAAGCTTCAGGAAATTTTCTCTCAAGAGAACGAAATAAGGCGAAAAATCGAAGAAGTGCCCAAACAGTTGAATTCGAGAGAAGAACTTTTGTCGCGTCTCAAAAAAGAATACATCGAAAAAAATTCAAAGTACGAGGCGCTCAAAGAGAAAATTTCCGGAATAAAAGACGAGCTTGATGCTGCCATCGCATCGCGCGAATCAGGCGAAAAGGGAATGGACAACATTTCCACGCACCGCGAATACGAGGCTTTGGACAAGCAAATTACCGAAGCCACGGAACGCGAGGCTTATTTGCGCCGGGACTTGCTCAAAGAGGAAAAGGTTTTCGCCGAGCTCAATGAAAGCATAAAAACCGACGAGACCGTCATTCAGGCCGAGGAAAACGAATTGAACGAAGCGCGCGCCTCGCTAGACAAGGAGACGAGCAGCCTTAAAAAGGAATTGGCTTCGCTTGAAAAGAAAGAGGCGAACATCACGCCGAACCTCGATCAGGAAATCGTCTACAAATTTCAAAGAATAATTCAGCGCAACAACGAGGGCATTGTTCCTGTAAAAGGCAATGTCTGCGGCGGCTGCCACATGATTTTGCCAGCGCAATTTGCAAACGAAGTTCGCGACGAAAAGAACATTCTCTTCTGTCCGTATTGCAGCCGCATCTTGGAATATCTCAAATCCGAAAAAGAAGAGGAATACAATGTCGGAAGCCTTGCGGACTTGGACGATGACGATGAAGACGAATTCGATGATGAATTTGAAGACGAATTCGATGACGATGATGAAAAATCCGAAGACTATGACGACAAGTATGATGACGATGACGAAGAAGAGGAAGAAGAAAGCGAGGTGGAATAAAATTAATTTGTGATTTGCAGAAAAAACATAACCGCGCCGCAAATGGTGATGATACCGTTCTGCGGTGAGGCAAAGTCCGGGCTCCGCCGGAAAGAATGCCGGGTAATAACCGGGATTTTCAAAGGTTTTTGCAAGGCGGAAATCTTTGAAAATACAGACAGCGCAACAGAAAACATACTGCCCGTTTAGGCGGGTGAGGGTGAAAAGGCGTGGTAAGAGCACACCGGCCGTTCGGCAACGCGCGGCGCATTGCAAGCCTCATTTGGAGCAAGGTCAAGAAGCGGAGACATTTCCGGGTCATGCCGCAGGTAGACCGCTAAAGTTTTTGGGCGACCAAAAATTAAGATAGATGGTTATGGATTTTGGAATTTCCGAAATCTGCCAGAACTCGGCTTACTGTTTTTTCTGTTTTTTTTGGGGTGGGAAATGAGAAAGGCACGCAGTGCGAACAGACTTATCATAAAAAGCAAAGGCAAGTTTTTTCCCTTCTTGCTGGGCGGACTGGTAACTCTCGCCGTCGTGTTTTCAATGGCTTTCGCATTGACGCGCTTCGTTTCCTACAGAATCCACAAATATCCTTCGACTACGATGCTTTCCGACAAATGGAGCGAATACGATTATCAGGGAGTGTATGATACGGCGGGAGTGCTTTTGGAAAAAAAAACGTTCAACAATACGGCTTTGACATACAGAGGATATTCCGCGTTTTATTTGGCGATGGCTTCGACCAGTTCTTCTTTGGCGCAGGAATACATCGACGAAGCAATAAGGGCTTTGCGAATCGCAATGATGCATGCGAAGGAAAAAACTTTGCCGCAAATACATTATATACTCGGAAAATCGTATTTTTACAAAGACTCGATTTCGTCGTACCATTATTATGCAGACATGGTGGTGCATTACCTGACGCTCGCGAAGCAGGAAAGTTACAAGGCCGACGACATCAGCGAGTATTTGGGATTGAGCTATGCGCAACTAGGAATGACATTGGAAAGCATCGCGGCGTTCAGCGAGGCACTCTTGGTGCGCGAAAGCGACGCGCTGCTTTTGTCCATCGCGGAACAATATTCCAAGGCCGGGCAGGATTCTGCGGCAAAGCAATATTTGTTCCAGATAATCCAGCGTTCTCAAAATGATTCTATCATCGTAAAAAGCAGGACATTGTTGGGAAACATACTGATTGCCGAAAATGATTATGACGGCGCGCAAAGGGAATTCGACGCGCTCATTTCAAAAAATGAAAATATCGCCGATGCCCATTATGGCTTGGGGCTGGTGCACGAAGGACGCGGCGACTTGGCAAAAGCCAGGGCGGAATGGCGCAAGACATTGAGAATTCAAGTGAATCATGCTGACGCGCTCAGCAAAATTCAACAATATAGATAATTGGGAGGAAACATGGCTTTCAATCATTTTGTGACCGATATAGGAATCGATTTGGGCACTTGCAACACGCTCATCTATGTACGCGGAAAAGGAATCGTCATCGACGAGCCTTCCGTCGTGGCGGTGGAAAAAGGAACGAACCGCGTCGTGGCGGTCGGCGCGGAAGCCAAGAGAATGCTTTGGAAAACGCCGAAAAACATAAGCGCGATTCGTCCGCTTGCCGACGGTGTTATCGCCGACATCGACAGTTGCGAAAAAATGATAAAATATTTCATCGTGAAAATCATTCCCCGCCACAGGTTTTTCACGTCCACAAGAATGAAGATAGGAATTCCTTCTTGCATTACGGAAGTGGAAAAACGCGCCGTAATCGAAGCGGCCCTAAAAGCGGGCGCGCGCGAAGTGGAAGTGATTCCTGAAAGTTTGGCGGCGGCCATCGGCGCTAAGATTCCAATCGAAGAGCCCGCCGGACACATGGTCTGCGACATAGGCGGCGGCACTGCGGAAACGTCGGTAATTTCTTTGGGCGGCATGGTCGTCACGTCTTCGATTCGCGTCGGCGGCAACAAATTCGACGAAGCGATCGTGAAGCACATCCAGCAGAAATTCGGGCTTTTTATCGGCCAGCAGACGGCGGAACGCCTCAAGATTGAAATCGGAAACGCTTCTTCCGACAGAGACATCAAAAAGATGGAAATAAAGGGAACGGATGCCGCGACAGGGCTTCCGCGCCGCCTTGAAATAGACAGCGTGGAAGTGCGCGAGGCTTTGAAAGAGCCCGTCAATATGATCGTCGAAGAAATCAAGAACACTTTGGGACACACGCCTCCCGAACTTGCGGCGGACATCATCGAACGCGGAATCGTGATGACGGGCGGCGGCTCGATGTTGAAAGGGCTTCCGAAACTGATTTCAAAAGAAACGAACGTTCCGGTAATCCTCGTGGAAAAGCCGCTTGAATGCGTCGCGCTCGGTGCGGGAGAGGCTTTCGAACTGTTCAAGGATATGTCCACAGACAGATCGATTTACGACAACCTCAACGTATAGTCGAAAATGCAAAAACGTCCGTTTTTTGTCTCGCATTTCGCAGAATTTCTCCTCGTTTTCCTGCTAACGATATCGTGCATAATGATGGCGTTTTCGGCAGGCGGATTCATTTTGGACGTAAAGCAATTCGGCTTCAACGTTTTTTCGACCGCGCAGAATGGAATCAATGTCGTAACTTCCGCCGTAAACAATTCGATAAACGCCGTAAAAGAACTTTCAAAGCTGCACAAAGAATACGATGTCCTCGTGGCGAAGCTAGAAGACTATGAATACATGCAGCGGACGAATACGGAAATCCGAAAAGAAAACGCGCGGTTAAAAGAACAGCTGGAATTTTCGCAAAGTCTCGACAATAAAAACTATGCCGCGAACATAATATCGCGCGGCGCGGACAATCTTTACACGAATTTCGTGATAAACAAAGGCAGCCGTCACGGGATAAAGAAAAACATGCCCGTCCTCGCAATCCAAAACGGAAATTTCGGCATCGTCGGGAAAATCGTCACGGTCGGATATTCGACGGCGCAGATAATGCCGCTCTTCGACTTTAATTGCACGATTTCCGCTCGAATCCAAAACACGCGCGACATCGGCTTGGTTTCCGGAAACGGCTCGGACACTTTGCCGCTTGACATGGACTACATAAAGCGCCGCGTAATCGACGAGCTTCATTTTGGAGATGTAATCGTCACGAGCGGCGAAAACGAAAACTATCCGGCGGACATTCCGATAGGAACGATTTCCAGCATACGGGTTTTGGATTACGACACTTCCATTGCGATTGAACTCGCGCCGATAATAGATTTTTCGCGCCTTGAAACGGTAATTGTCGTTGACCAAGGAAATCCAAACGACAAGGCGAAAGGGGAGGGCGACGATGATTAAATCATATCTTTCAAGCCTTTTGACATTGATTTTATTCGTCATCGTGGAAAGCGCGCTTCTTTCGAACATTTCGTTTTTGCCGGCGTTTCCCGATTTTATGATGATTTGCGTGCTTTATTTTTCGGTGCGAAACGGCAAAATCGCTGGCCAAACGACGGGCTTTGCCAGCGGACTCCTGCTGGATTTTTTTAGCAGCGCGCCATTCGGAATGTCATGCATCGTTCGGACGCTCATGGGCTATCTCGGAGGCATCTTTCACAACCTTATGAACTACAAGAGTCCTTTGGTGAGCATCGTCGCAGGCTTTTCCGCAACAATCGTAAAAGCCGTCTTGATTTACGGAATATCGCTCTTGTTTCCGAGATACGTCAATTCATACCATATCTTTTCTTCGGTCTTCGCGCTGGAACTCGCGCTTAACACGATTTTCACGCCGATAATGTTTAAATTCCTTGGCGCGTTCGATGCGTTCCTCGCTTTGCCGGACAGGAGATTGAGCTGATGGCGAAAGTGGGAGGAAAGACAAGAATCAGGAGCAAGATTGTCGTCATCTCAGTTTTTTCCATGATGATTGGCGCGATTTTCGTAATTTACACTTTGCGCCTTTTTTCGATGCAAGTGATTCACGGAAACGTATACAGAACGCAGTCGCGTGTCGTTTCCACGAGAAACACGGTAATAACAGCGCAGCGCGGAGAAATTTACGACCGCAACAACAACGCCGCACTCGTCATAAACACTGACTCTTTCGCAATCGAAGTCGTGCCCGGCGAAATTCCCGCCAATGAATACGACACTGTTAGCTTGAAACTTGCCGATTATCTCGGAATAAAGAAATCCGAAATCGACGAAGCCATTCCGCCGAGCATACGGCGTTCTTTCAGCCGAGTCACGGTAAAGTCAAACGTGCCTTTCGAAATCGTCTCGAACATCGCCGAAAACCTCTATGATTTGCCAGGCGTGAGTTATGTGTCAAAGCCGATGAGAAACTACATCGAAACAGGCTCGTTCTCGCACATATTGGGCTATGTCGGAAACATAACGCGCGAAGAATACGCATTGATGTACAACAAAGGCTATTCGAACACGAGCATCGTCGGAAAAAACGGCATAGAAAAGCAATACGACTCGCTTCTCCAAGGAAAGGACGGCCTTGAACAAAGGACAATCGATGCTCGCGGAAGAATAATTTCCGAGCCGCCAACAATTCGTCCTCCTGAAATGGGAAAAAAGCTCGTCCTCACGATTGACACGAACATCCAAAAATTGGCGGAAAAAGCCTTGGGCAATCGAATCGGCGCGGTCGTCGTGCTGAAGCCTTCCACGGGCGAAGTGCTCGCGATGGTCTCATATCCTTATTTTGACTCGAACCTATTTAACAGGGAAAATTCGTCGGAAGAATATTCAAAGCTCACGCAGGATCAATACAATCCGCTTTTGAACCGCGCCGTGAATGCGGCGTATCCGCCGGCTTCGACTTTTAAAATCGTGATGAGCGCGGCGATTCTCGCAGAAAAATCCCTGCCGCTTTATGAGAAAATCGAATGCAGCGGCGACATGGAATATGGAGGGCGCATCTTCCACTGCTGGATTCTGCGTCCCGGACACGGCCGCCTTAACTTTAAGAACGCCTTGGCGCAATCATGCGACATTTACTATTGGCAGATTGGTCGCGAAAAACTCGGCGTCGAAAAAATCGCGCAGTACGCGAAAATGTTCGGCTACGGGCAAAGCGCGCAAATAGATTTGCCAAGCCAGTCAAGGGGATTCTTTCCGTCTGCCGAATGGAAAGAACGCCGCTACCATGAACGTTGGCTCGGCGGCGACACGATGGCGATTTCGATAGGGCAGGGCTATACCACGGCGACTCCCCTGCAAGTCGCGAATGTCATGGCGATGGTCGCGAATTCCGGCGTGACATACAAGCCGCATATTTTAAAGGAAGTGCGAGATCCGTCCACAGACGAATTGCTCGAGACTGTCGAGCCTGAAGTCCTTCATAAAAGCGATTTGGATGACGCGATTTGGAAGGAAATCCAAAACGACTTGCGCTACACCGTTACCGACGGCGCGACACGCCACAGCCTTGCAAACCGCACGGTAAAAATGGCGGCAAAGACCGGCACCGCCGAAGTGAACGGCTACAAGGACAGCTGGCACTCGTGGCTCTTGGCTTACGCGCCTTGGGACGGGCCGCCGGAAGAAAGAATCGTAGTGGCGACAATTGTCGAGGCGGCGAATGTTTGGGAATCCTGGTCAAACTATGCAACGAACATAATAATGCAGGGAATCTTTGCGAACCAAACTTATGAAGAAGCCGTAGAGTCGTTGGGCTGGCAACATCTCATAAGAAGCCACAGAAGTAGGGGCGCGAGAATTGAATAGGATGGCGTATTGTGAAAATCAAAATTTTTAGTCTGATAGACTGGATAATGCTCCTTTGCGTTTTGGCTTTGGCGACAATCGGAATATTCTTCATCTATTCGAGCGCGATAAACCAACAGGGCGTTTTGGTCACGAATGAATACGTGAAGCAAATCATCTGGGCAAGCCTTGGACTCGCGCTGCTTTTTTTCGCCGCGATCTACGACTACCGCAACTACGAGCGTTACATCGTATATCTTTTCGGATTTCTGATTTTCCTTTTGGTGATAACGCGGCTTTTCGGAAAGACCGTGAACGGCGCGAAAAGCTGGATCGGAATCGGCGACTTCGGAATCCAGCCCGCGGAATTCGGCAAGATAATCTACATACTTTTTTTGGGATGGTATTTCCACAAAAGCGAAGCCTTCGAGGAACGAAACCGCTTTTTCATCGGGCTTGCGATAATGCTCTTTACGATGGGATTGATTTTGATTCAGCCGGACTTGGGCACTTCGAGCGTCTATATTCCGATATTTTTCTTCATGTGCTTCGCGGCGGGAATTCCATTGCGCTACATTCTTTGGGTTCTTTCGTTCGGAACAATCACAGTTTTCCTTGCGATTCTTCCAATTTGGCAGGATCAAATCGCAAAGCACACTTACGCCATTTTGAGCGTGCTCACGAATTCGCGCCTGCGCGTGCTTTTTACGGCGGGTCTCGGCGCAATAACCCTGATCGGATTTTTGGGAAAACTTTTTTTCAAGCACAACCAATATTATTACTGGATAACTTATGTCAGCTCGATTCTGTTCTTTGCGATGGCATGTTCGCTCGGAGTGACGAAGGTTCTCAAGCCGTACCAAATCCAGCGCCTCATAATTTTCCTTGATCCTTACACCGACCGACAAGGCGCGGGCTGGAACATAATCCAGTCGAAGACAGCAATCGGCGCGGGAGGACTTTTCGGAAAAGGATTTTTGCGCGGAACGCAAAGCCACCTGCGCTTCCTTCCCGAACAAAGCACGGACTTCATTTTCAGCATTCTTTCCGAAGAAGCGGGATTTTTGGGCGGACTCGGAGTTTTTGTGTTATATTTTGTGCTCATGTTCAGAATGATTCTAATAATCCGCCGCATCACGAATCATTTCGGCTATTACGTTGCGTGCGGAATTCTCGGAATGCTGTTTTTCCACTTTACCGTAAACATCGGAATGGTGATGGGAATAATGCCGATTACAGGAATTCCGCTTCTTTTCATTTCATACGGCGGCTCTTCGATGTGGACTGCGATGTTCTGCGTGGGGCTAATGATGAGCATAAACTACCGCCACTTCGCGTTCATGAATCAGGAAATTGTAGGGGGGGGTATAACGCGATCCGTAATTGAGGCTTAGTTCGTTCATTTTGGACAAAAAAGTTTAAGGCAAGTGCTTGCAACTTTTTTCCAAATGTGATATAATCATTTCCAATAACGGGCTATAGCGCAGCTGGTTAGCGTGCTTGTCTGGGGGGCAAG
>CAMWWZ010000016.1 GCA_947178095.1 uncultured Treponema sp. | reverse complement strand
CCGCTTTGAGCGGTTCACATTTCAAGCCACCACCTTTGGTGGTGGTTAATGACTTCGAATTTCTCATTTTCAGCAATGGATGAATCGTTGGATTCGGAAATTGCTGAAAATGTTTTTGCAACGAAAAAACTCTAATTTAAAATACAATAGTTTGGAGAATGCGACAAAAATGCACGTGGAAGGAAAATCGCTTTGCCTTGCGAGCGGCGAAAAATTTTTGATGCGCGGCACGAACATCGCCTATGCATGGTTCAAGGAGCGCTCGTTCGACGACATAAAAAAATCCGCCGAATATGGCTCGAACGCAAGCCGCATTGTCATCAGCATCAACATAAATCCGAATTGGAATTCAGGGCCGGAAGATTCCGCCACGCTCGAAAAATTGATTTTGACTTGCAAGGAAAATGGACAAATCGCGATTTTGGAAATTCACGATTCCACAGGATTCAACGAGGCGAAATACATTGAGGCCGCCGTGGAATATTGGATTTCGCAAAAAGAGATTTTGAACAAATACAAAGACTGCTGTATAGTGAACATTGCGAACGAATGGTCGAAGCAATGGGAAAGTGAAAATCCGATTTACGCGCAAACATATATTGATGCCGTGAAAAGAATTCGCGCGGCGAAAATTCAAAATGTAATCATGATCGACTCGCCGGGCTACGGGCAAGACCTTTTGGGGCTTGCGAAAGTCGCGCCGAAAATTTTGGCGGCGGACGAAAGCGGCAACATAATTTTTTCGGGGCACATGTATTGTTACGCCGCGCCGGACGAGGCTGGAATAAAAGAAAGAATCGACGCTTTTTTGGAAAAGAATCTTTGCTTTTGCGTCGGCGAATTCGCGTGGAAACACAATCGCTTAGACAAGGCGCGAAACAAGGAAATCGTGACGCCGATTCCGTACAAAACAATTTTCGATTATTGCAACGAAAAGCAAGTCGGCTGGCTCGCGTGGAGCTGGTTTGGCAACGGGCAGGAAAACGACCTTCCCGCGAACGAGCTGGATTTGGTCAAAGAGGACGATTCGCCCACCGCAGTTTGGGGAAACGACGTTTTCGCCGAAATGAAAAAGTCGAGCAAAAAGGTGTGTTTTTAAGACGACAAAATGATGTCGCAGACTTTGCGATGGAATTTCGCCTCTAATTTTTGTTTCAAATTTTCTTGATTTTGCATTTTCCGCGAAATTGTGCTATAATGAATTTATGGGCGAAATCTGCCCTTGCGAAAAGCGCGCATTTTATTTTTTGAATTTGGAGGCGAAAATGATTGTAAAAGATGTTATGAAAAAAAATGTGATTTCCGTCGAGCCTGAAACGACTGTCACGGAAGCGAAGGAATTGATGAACAAAAACAACATCAGCAAGTTGCCTGTCATCAAGGGCGGAAAGCTCGCCGGCATAATCACAAAAAATGATTTGCTTCAGGCAGGACCTTCGCTCGCGACGACGCTTGACATGTACGAGATAAGTTATTTGCTTTCCAAACTGAACGTCAAAAAAATTATGACTGCGGAAGTCGTTACCGCTTCGCCCGATGACGTGGTGGAAGAGGCCGCGCGGGTTATGGTGGAAAAACAGATTGGCTGCCTTCCCGTCGTGAAAAACGGCGTGGTCGTCGGCATCATCACAGAAAACGATTTGTTCCGGCTTTTCACGGACATGTTCAGCGGCACTGAAAAGGGAATCCGCGCCACACTCGTTTTCGACGACAAGCCCGGGCAGATGGCTCGTGTTTCGGAAAAGATTGCGGCGGAAGGCGGAAACATAATCAGCGCAGTGACGAGCGTGCTTCCTGCAAAGTCCAAGCGGCTTCTCACGCTCAAAGTGGCGGACATCGATATGCCGAAACTGGAAAAGATTTTCGCGGATTTGCAAATCCAAGTCGAGGATATTAGAAATATTTAGAATGACGGCGGTGTGTTGTGTGTTGTCGTCATTCTAAATGACGAGTTTTTTTGCAAAAAAAAGCGAGAACGCGAAATTGAATTTACACGCGATGCATCGAGCTGAAAACTTGCTCGTGCATTACGTTGATTTCCACGCCAATTTCCTTGCCAAGCGAAATCATTTGGTCGCGAAATTTGTCGATTGACAAATCCGCATTTTCCAGCGAAACCATCAGCATCATCACGAAGTTGCCGGAAAGAATCGATTGCGTTATGTCAACGATGTTCGCAGAATGATGCGCCAAAAATGTAGTTACCTTTGAAACGATGCCGACTTTGTCCGAGCCGACCACGGTGATAATTGCGTTCATAAAATCATTATAACGCATTTGATTTTTTTTTACAATCGGTGAGCGAAATCGATTTGTCGAAAAGCGGAAAAACTTATTTGTGCAGAGGTGGTATTGATTTTGGACGCGCGTCGCAGTGCTACGCACTGCTTACCGAGTTTTCTTCGAAAACTCGCAGGTGCTTTTACAAAGTGCGAAAAAATTCTCTTTACAAAAACGGATTTTTACCGTAAAATAAAGTAGTAGAAATTTCACGCACAAAAAAAGCGCGCGGGAATGCGCGAAGCGCGGCACGGAGGAAAACATGACGCAAACAAAAAAAATAATCTCACCAAAATACAAAGCAATCCTCATTCCGATAATGCTTGCTGCCGCGCTGCTTTCCTCGTGCGAAAATCTCATTTCCAGAGCTCCGCGCGAAATTACGGGGGGGGGTACGACAAGGTAGAAAATTCCGAAAGCGGCTCGCTGACCGTCACCGCCAGCGTCTCAAATGGAGCGTCGCGTTATGCGATGCCTTCGATGCCCGAACTCGTCTACGCCGCGCTGCTTTATAACGGCGAACCTCCTGAAGTCGAAAAGTTTGTCCAAGGAACTGCGACGAATGAAGGCGGAAAAACAACGCTTGCTTTCTCATTCCAAAGACCCGACAAGGAAAGCGACCTCACTCTTGAAATATTCGCGTTCAAGGCGGACACAGGCGAGGCGGATTTTTCCAGAGGAAAAGCAATTCTTGTTTCCGAACCGCAAGGGAATCTTAAAATTATAGAAGGCGACAAAATCAATGTGGACGAGCCCATCGCGCTTTCGGTGAACAGTTCGTCCGAACTGGAAGGTACAGTTGAACTGAGAATAAAAGTACCCGAAGGATGTTCGCTTTACAAAAGCGAGACGAACGAGGACGGCACACCCATCGCCGAAAGCGACGCGCGTTTTGTTGTTACGGGTGATTCGTCTGATTTCACCGTCACGCAAATTGGCGACGGAATTTCTGCCGGCGCATATCAAGTGACTTTCACTGTGAAGAAAGGCGTGGAAATTGTCCACATTTTTTCCGAATACATAAACGTGTTTCCCGGAATGCGCACCGACACTTGGAGCGGACTGGGAAAGGATGATGCGAAAGAAATCTCGCAAAGCATGATTTCCTCAACGGTGTACGTGCGCGGTGAGGGCGGCTACTACGAAACTTCGCCTTACAAAAACAGTGCCACGGCGAGCGACAGCAATTCAGGAAGTTTCCTTTCGCCGCTTGCAACGATTCAAAAAGCCATCGACAAAATCATCGCCATAAATGACGGCACAAGTGCATACACGATTTATGTTGACGGAACGCTCACGCAAAGTAAGAAGGCAACAATGGCAACCTTCTCCGCACTGAAAAAAGAACTCGCGCTCACGATAAAGGCTTTATCCAATGAAGCCACGCTCGACGGCGGCGCGAGGCTTGATGAGAATGGCAATGTCGAAGTTGGAAAAGAAGGCAGCGAAAAACGTATTATATATGCACTCTGCGGGAACGTTTTCAAACTAACACTTGAGAACCTCGTCATCATGGGAGCCAATGCTTCACACTCTTATGGCGGCGGAATTTATTTCAACTCGGTTGGCGGCATGCTCACAATGAAAAGTTGCGCAATCAGAGGAAACGCTGTGGATATGGGCGGAGGAGTTTTTATCGCAAATGGCTCTTTCACGATGGAAGACGGCGCAATCAGTGGTAACACTGCGACTAGAGGAAGCGGCGTGTACATCTCTCCGAAAGGAACGTTCGAAATGTCGGGAACGGCGAAAATAGCGGAAGGCAATGATGTTTATTTTGAAGGCAATGCTACCACAATCGCCATCGCAAGCGACCTCACCGCCGAAAGCCCTGTCGTCACAATAACGCCTTCCACTTACACGGCGGGCAGACAGGTTTTGACCGAGGGCGATGGCGTGACGATAGATGAAGATATTTGCAACAAATTCGCCGTAACGCCGCAAAGTGACGGCACGGAATGGCAAGTCGCGCTCAAAGATGACGGCACGACAAGGACAGGCGTACTGATTAGAAAAAAATACGAAATAGGCGAAACAGGACCGGGTGGCGGAACGGTGTGCTATTACGATCCGAATGGCTTTATCGTAAATGGCAAGACCTGCTACTACCTTGAATGCTCGAAAGAGCAATTGGGAACAATGACTTGGTGTCCGTGTTTCTTTTCCTACTGCGATGTGACGCTCTCCAACGATATCGGAGCAGGATACGCGAACACTCAAGCAATCCTCAATCATTCAAAACATGCCAGCGCAACGGCAACAAACTGCGCGGCGAAGGCATGCGCGGAATATGGCACGGGCACGCCGACGGCCGGCGAGTGGTTTTTGCCGAACCAAGTCGAGGCGGCCGAAATAAATAAAGGTGTTGCTCTTGCTTCTGACGAGACACTTTGGCTGTCGCAAGCAAGTTCCACTATTAGTATTAGCGATGCACGTTTTATTACACTCAAATCAGATAGCACCAATATTCCTTATAACGAAAGCAAAAAAAAATCGCTGGGTGTCCGGGCGGTGCGGGCGTTCTAGTAGGCGGTTTGAAATTGCGTAGACGGCGGTGCTTTAGCATAAAACTGTCGGGCAGAAACGACGTGTTGGGAGCGGAGTAGGAGCAGAACTTCCGAGCGCGCGATGCAAACAATTTTGAATTAAATGAAAATTTCACTTGCCAAACAAAAAATAATATGCTAGAGTGGAATATGGTAAAGATTACATGCATTATTGGAAGCCCGCACTCAGGCGGCAGTTGCGCTCACCTCATCGACACATTCATTAAAGGCGCGGAGAAATCGTCGAAAATAAAAAAATATTGCATTGGCGATTTGAAAATCAATTACTGTCGCGGCTGCAAAAAATGTTACGAAAGTGGCGAGTGCGTCCAAGACGACGAAGCCAAAGATATTGTCCTTGACATCTTGGGTTCTGATTGCGTCGTGATTGCCGCGCCGTCATGGTGGGCAGACGTGCCCGCGCAACTCAAGACGCTGTTCGACCGAACCACGCCTTACGGTGACACGAATCCGAATCGCAAACACAAGGCGGACAAGCTTGTCAAGGGAATTGCCATTGCAGTGCGCGCCGGCGTTCGCGAGGCGGAAAACGAATTGATTTTAAATTCGATTCAGCATTACTTCGGGCACTTGGGAATCGAGACTGTCGAAAGAATTTCGATTTTGCAAACGGACAATTTGAGCGATTTATTGGAAAAACATCAAGCGGAAATCAAACATATTTTTGAATTGGGCAAACGCTTCGCAGAAGAATAGTGAATTTTTTCTTCGTTGTAAAGAGATTTCAAATTGAAAAAATCCGCGCGCAGAATTAAATGCCGATTCCACGCAAAATTCAATGCCGCGTTTCATCACATTGCAAAACGGCATTTCAAACGTCTCGCAAAAATTCTGATTTTTGGCGAAAGAGCAATTCGGAATCATCTTCGTAATAAGCCAAGTTTTCGCGCGCGGGAAAATCCGGCACGCTGAAAATTTTGTCCAGCACCATCATCATCGCGCCGTAAGAAACTGCGTGCGTGGTGATGTTCGCGCTTTCGATTGATTTCGCTTTGTTCCATTCATAAGGCCAAAGCCGCTCGGATTCTTTGCGGATTATATCGACGAGATTTTCCGAGAGACGCTTTTCAATTCCGCCGACGAAAACCAATTCCAGCGAAAGCGTGTTC
Organism: uncultured Treponema sp.; assembly: GCA_947178095.1. Classification (GTDB taxonomy): domain Bacteria; phylum Spirochaetota; class Spirochaetia; order Treponematales; family Treponemataceae; genus Treponema_D. Next base: position 29,168 of record CAMWWZ010000016.1, on the reverse strand, counting down.
GCCAAAAACGCGACGTTCTTGCCAAGCTCGACAAAAATTTTTCGCGCCTCCTCGCTTTCGAGATTTTGGATGTTTTGCGTGGCAAGCGAAAATTGCGAAGAACTTGTCTCGCTCCAAAATATGCTTCGGAATTCTCCCATGCACGAATTCGCGCCGTGAAAAATTTTTTCTTTGGAAGCGAATCCAAATCCGACGGAAATATTTTTCGGAGAATTTTTTATCGGATGAAACCTGCGATGCTCAATGAAAATGTACATAAAATTTTTCGACGGCTTCAACTTGTTGCCAATTCGTTCGGCATAGCAACAACATCGCGCGTCGTTTTCCAAAAAGAACGGAACGTCCAAAATTTCGTTCGCCGCCTGCGCAATGTCGAACGGTTTTTCAATCAAAAGCGGAATCGACTGGATTATTTTTTTGTTTTCGATATCGACAATTCCGGGAACGCCCAATCCAATTCCCGCGATGGAAATGTGCATTCGCTCCGCATTTTTTTGCAGCAATTTTATTCCGTCTTGCAGAATTCCCGAAAAGCCATTTTTGGCATATTCGTCCTCGTCGATTTTTTGAACGGACTCGAACAAAATTGTTCCGCGCAAATCCGCAAGGCAAACAATCATTTGTTCCGTGTTGATGTGGATTCCGCCGACGCAAGCGAAGCTGCCGTTGATTTCCAAAAAAATCCGTTTCCTTCCGCCTTGCGGCAGCGATTCGCCGAACGCGGTTTCTTGCACGAGATTTTTTTGTTCGAGGCGCGAAATTATTTTCGTCACCGTGGATTTGTCCATTTTTAAAATCGACGCAATTTCAATTCGGCTGATTTTTTTCGCCCGCCAAATCAAATTGAGAATTCGTAAAATGTTCAAATCCGAAAGCGAATTCAAAACGCGCACAAATTCATTATGCACATTCTCGCAAAAAATTCAACTTGAAAATTTTTTTTGAAGCCCTTTACAAGTGCTTGTCTTCGCGAGTTTTTGTGTAATCTTTGGCTTGCACAAAAACTCGGTAAGCAAGTCGCAAGACTTGTGATCAGATGCTAGCCCCAGCGGGCGCGGAAATTTTTTGTTCCTCATCGAAAAAAAACGCTCGCGAAAAATTTGCCCAAAATGAAATTATGTGATATAATAAAAATGATGGAAAGAAAATCTTGGTTTGAAAATGAATCGTTTTGGAAAAATTACGGCCCGATAATGTTCGACGCGCCGCGCTGGGCGGAAGCTCCCGGAATTGCCGAAGCCGTCTGCAAAATCGCGGGGCTTTCGAAAGGCAGCTCGATTTTGGACGCGGGTTGCGGTCCCGGCCGAATCAGCGTGGAACTTGCTTTGCGCGGACTCGATGTTACGGGCGTGGATTTGATTCAAGCCGAACTTGAAGCCGCGAAGGAAAGCGCGGAAAGCGAAGGCGTGAAAATCGAATTTATCAAAGCCGACTTGCGGAATTTTTCGAGCGAAAAAAAATTCGATTGCGCGGTGAATCTTTACACTTCGTTCGGATATTGCGACACAATCGAAGAAGACATTCAAATCTTGCGGCGCATTTCCGAATGCGTGCGCCCCGGCGGATTTTTCATCATCGAATGCACGAGCCGCGAAACCGCCGTAAAATATTTTACGGAAGGCGAATGGTTTGAGCGCGCCGGAATGACCGTGCTCACGCAATTTTCGGTGGAAGGCGCGTGGGAAGGCTTGCGCTCAAAATGGATTTTGTTCGGAAAAGACGGCGGCAAAATCGAGCACGAATTCGTTCAGCGGCTTTATTCCGCGGTGGAATTGCGTCGGCTGATTTTGGCAAGCGGATTTTCTTCGGCGGAAATTTACGGCGGCTACAATTTCGAGTTGTACAATCAAAATGCCAAGACGATGGTGATTGTCGCAAGAAAATGAATCGCGCTCCGCAATGCAATGAAAATTCGGAAAAATTAAATTCATTTTTTCCGAATAAATCTATAGTAATTTTTTGCGGAAGATGTTATAATTACTAAAATTTGTTTTTGAAAAATACGAGGCGCACAAATTGATGTTGGTTGATAAGGAAATTAAGAATTTTGCCAAAAATGGGCAACTTATAATTTCTGCTTATGACGAAAAAAATGTAAACTGTATTTCTTATGATTTGATTGTTGATCAAATTCTTTCCAATGAAAAAGAATTTTCAACTTATGATTTGCAGCCAGGAGAAATTGTATTTGTTCAGACAAAAGAAAGAATTTCGCTTCCTGATTGCATCACGGCTGAAGTTGGTGAAAAGAATTCAAAAATGCGGCTTGGGCTGAAAGTTGATGCACCGCGTTATTTTCCTGGGCACACGACAAATATTTTTCTAAGAGTTCAGAATCTTTCTGGTGATATAATCCAAATTTGCAAAAATGATTCAATCGCTCAAATGTTTTTTGAACGTCTTCCTCAAGTGCCCGAACACAACTATGCGGCGCAGAAAGGAAATTCTTTTGAAGGCGAAAACAAATTCAGGGGATTGGGAAATTACAAGGACGAGTATGAAAAGCGCATAAAGGGTAAAGTTGAAAAAGCTCAGCAGACAATCGAAAATGCTTCTGAAAAAATTTATTCAAATGTAATCACATTGATGGGCGTTCTTGTTGCCGTGTTTGCCTTGCTTTCAATAGATTATCATGCATTTACACAGGCGGTTGTTGACTTTAAATTCATACTTACAATGAATCTGACTTTGGTTCTTTGCATTGTTTCGATTTTCGGCTTGATTTTTTGCTTTTTTAATCGACCAAAATCGAAGTGGTTTTCAATCGCGTATATTGCGTTGATGTTGGTTTTGGCAATTCCAACTATTATTTTGTGTATAAAAATTTTTTGATAAAATTTACAAGGAATTATGAAAAGGCACCGCAAAATGGAAAAATTAAAATCAGCAACTAATTTAGCCTTGCTGATTTTAATACTGAGTTTTTCGCTATGCATTAAAACTCGTGCGGCGCTTTTTTCATGACAGGTTTCCGTTGGAAACTTGCATATTAAATGTGCATCCTCACTTTGTTGCGTATGCGCATAAAAAGTCAATCAAGAGTTGGAGTTTCGATTGACTTTTTTATAGGAGTTTTTATGAAAAAAATTATCTTCGTTGCGGCGGCATTTGTCGCGATTCTTTTTTTGTCTTGCGCAAAGAAAACTTCGGCTTTGAAAATCGGCGTGATTCAGCTTGTCGAGCATCCTGCGCTTGACAACAACTACAAGGGCTTCATCGACGGGCTTGCCGAGGCTGGCTATGTGGCGGGCGAAAACATCGTCATCGATTACGAAAACGCGCAGGGCGAGCAGTCCAATTGCGTCACGATTGCGCAAAAATTGGTGAACGACAAAAGCGACTTGATTTTTGCGATCGCCACTCCTGCGGCGCAAGCCGTCGCAAATCAAACTTCGGAAATTCCGATTTTGGTTTCTTCGGTAACCGATCCCGCTTCGGCGCAACTTGTCAATTCCAACGAGCATCCGGGCGTGAATGTTTCAGGAACTTCCGATCTCACTCCTTGCGCGGCGCAAATGGATTTGCTCAAGCGGCTTTTTCCGAACGCGAAAAAAATCGGAATGCTCTTTTGTTCGAGCGAAGAAAATTCGCGCTTTCAAGTCAATCTTGCCGAAGCCCAGTGCGACGTGCTCGGACTTGAATATGTGGAAGCGACAGTTTCCAACACGAACGAAGTTCAGCAAGTCGTGCAAAGTTTGGTGGGAAAAGTTGACGCGATTTACGCGCCCACCGACAATATGATCGCTTCCACGATGGCCACGGTCGCGCTTGTCACTACGCCCAACAAAATTCCCGTTATGTGCGGCGAAGAAGGAATGGTTCAAAGCGGTGGACTTTGCACGTTCGGAATCAACTATTATGAATTGGGAAAGCAGACTGCGAAAATGGCAGTGGCGATTTTGCGCGACGGAAAAAATCCTGCGGACATGCCGATTCAGTATTTGGAAAAATGCGACTTTTCCTACAATGCCGACACTGCGCGTGAACTGGGAATTGTTTTCCCCGGCGACTTGTTGGAAGACAATTAAATTAAAATTGGCGGCAAATCTTGTCGTCAATTTACGCCGAGTTTTTCGCTCTGCAAAAAACTCGGTTATTTAATATGCGCATCGCAAAAAAGTTTCGCGCGTAAATTCGCATTTGAGTTTGCGGCGGATTTTCTACGGGCGCAATTTTACAGGATGGACGAATGCCACCATTTTTAGGAGCGATGCTCGGAGCTGTGAGCCAAGGAATTCTTTGGGGAATCATGGCTTTGGGCGTTTACATCACTTTCAAAATTCTCAATTTTGCCGACATGACCGTGGACGGAAGTTTCGCCTTGGGCGGATGCACTTGCGCGGTTTTGATAGTGAACGGCTGGAATCCGCTTTTGACGCTACTCGTGGCGGTCGCGCTCGGAATGGTCGCCGGCGCGCTCACAGGATTGCTTCACACGAAATTGAACATTCCCGGAATTCTTGCCGGAATCTTGATGCAGCTCGCGCTTTATTCAATAAACTTGCATGTGCTGGGCGGCCCGAACAAGCCGCTCGCGCGCACGAATCTCACGATTGTAAATCACATCAGCGAATTTTTTAATTTGAAAAAAATTGCGTTCGCGCAGGCGGCGACATTTTCCACTTTGATCATGGGAATAATTTTTGCCGCTGCAATCGTCATTTTGCTTTATTGGTATTTCGGGACGGAAATCGGCTCTGCAATTCGTGCCACCGGCAACAACGAGCGCATGGGGCGGGCGCAGGGAATCAATACGGACAATATGAAAGTTCTCGCGCTGATGATTTCCAACGGACTTGTCGCGCTCAGCGGCGGTCTTGTAATGCAGCAACAAAGGTTCGGCGACGTGAGCATGGGAATCGGCGCAATCGTGATTGGGCTTGCTTCGATTATTATTGGCGAAGTTTTTCTTGGCGCGAAATTTTCGTTCGGCGTGCAGCTTCTCGGCGTTTTGCTTGGCGCGGTGATTTACAGAATGATTATCGCGCTAGTGCTTCAGCTCGGAATGAAAAGTCAGGATATGAAACTTTTTTCCGCGATTATAGTTGCGTTCGCGCTTTCGCTTCCTGTCTTGAAAAAGAAATTCATTCGCAAGAAAAATATTTGCGCGGCGGCGAGCGAGGACGCATACATTTCGAAAAAAAGCGGAAATCCAGATGCCGAAGTCAAATTGTAATTTTTTTATGGAAGTAGAAAATGCTTGAAGTGAAAAACATTGCCAAAACTTTCAATCCCGGTCAAATCACGGAACGCAAGGCTTTGAAAGGCGTGAGCCTCACGCTCAACGACGGCGATTTCGTTACGGTAATCGGCGGAAACGGTGCTGGAAAATCAACGCTTTTGAATTTGATTGCGGGAGTGCATTCGTGCGATTCTGGCGCGATTTTGCTTGACGGAAAAAACATCACAAACATAAAGGAACACGAGCGCGCAAAATATTTGGGGCGCGTTTTCCAAGATCCGATGATGGGAACGGCCGCTTCAATGCAAATCGAGGAAAATCTCGCGCTCGCGTACAGGCGCGGCAAACGTCGAACGCTTCGATGGGGCGTGACAAATTCCGAGCGCGCGATTTTCAAAGAGTCGCTTTCTAAATTGGAACTCGGCTTGGAAGACAGAATGGCTTCGCGCGTGGGATTGCTTTCCGGAGGACAGCGGCAGGCGCTCACGCTTTTGATGGCGGTGTTGCAAAAACCACGGCTTTTGCTTTTGGATGAGCACACTGCCGCGCTCGATCCGAAAACCGCGAAAAAGGTTTTGGAACTCACGGAATTTTTCGTGCGCCGCGACAATCTCACAACTTTTATGGTGACGCACAATATGCGCGACGCGATTCGTTACGGAAATCGCCTGATCATGATGCTTGACGGACGAATCGTCTATGAAGTGAGTGGCGAAGAAAAGAAAAATCTTGAAGTGAAAGATTTGCTCGAAAAATTTCAAGTGAGCGCAGGCGTGGATTCGCTTTCGGACAAAATGCTGCTTTCATAGTAGACGCGCGGAATTTTCGAGTTTTTTGTGCAAGTTTTTCATCAACGACTCTCCATCAACGCTTTCGAGTTTGGCGGCGCAAATCAGTTTTTCCAGATTTTCGCTCTGCGCACGAGCAACTCTAATATTGTAGTACTATATATTACTACTACTTTATATATAGAGCATTCAAAATTTCAAGCGGGTTTCCCAAAAAAATCCGCGCCTTTATTTGCGCGGACTTTGAATATTTACATATTGCTATAGCCCATCAAATATTCGTCGATTTCGCGCGCGCATTCCCGGCCTTCCGCGATTGCCCAAACCACAAGCGATTGTCCGCGATGCATATCGCCCGCCGTGAAAACTTTTTCCGTGCTCGCAGAATACGAGCCTTCTTTGGAAGCAACCGTTCCGCGCGGCGTAAGTTCCACGCCAAAACTTTGCGCAGTATATTCTTGTGCGCCCAAAAATCCTGCGGCCACCAAAATCAAATCGGCGGGCAAATCTTTTTCGCTTCCTTCGATTTCGCAAAGTTGCCGCTTGCCTTCGACCATTTTGAATTCAACTTGGACGGTTTTCACGCCGCAAACTTTTCCGTCCTTTTGGAAAACTTCTTTTATCGTCGTTTTGTAGACGCGCGGATCATTTCCGAATTTCGCAATTGATTCTTGCGCGCCATAATCGACTTTGAGGATTTTCGGCCATTCGGGCCACGGATTGTCTTGCGCGCGCTCGGCTGGAGGACACGGCATCATTTCGAGCTGCGTAACTGATTTGCAGCCGAGGCGAATGCAAGTTCCTGTGCAGTCATTGCCTGTGTCGCCGCCGCCCAAAATTATCACGTCCTTTCCTTTCACGTCGAAAAACGCGCCGTCATTTAAATTTGAATCAAGCAAACTTTTTGTTACGGATTTGAGAAAATCCACGGCGAACATCACGCCGCTTGCGTCCGCGCCCGGAGCAGAAAGCGGACGAGGCTTTTTCGCGCCGCAGCACAACGCCACGGCATCGTAATTTTTTAAAAGTTCTTCGGCAGAAATATTTTTTCCGACATCGGCGTTCGTGACAAATTCAACGCCTTCTTCTTTCATCAAATTCACGCGTCGCTCGATGATTTTTTTGTCAAGCTTCATGTTCGGAATTCCGTACATCAAAAGTCCGCCGATTTTGTCGTCGCGCTCAAAAACCGTAACGCTGTGTCCGCGATGATTGAGCGAATCCGCAACGGCAAGCCCGGCAGGACCAGAACCGACGACCGCGATTTTTTTTCCGCTTCGGATTTTCGGAATCTCAGGCTTCATGTAGCCGGAAGCGAACGCGCGCTCGATTATATAAAGTTCGTTGTCGTGAACGGTGACGGCGTTTTCCAAGCCACCTTCGTCTGCAAGGTTGCAAGCCTTTTCGCAAAGCGCGGGGCAGACGCGACCTGTGAATTCGGGGAAGTTCGAAGTTTTCAAAAGCCGCCAAGCCGCCATGTCAAACTGTTCTTTGTAAAGCGCGTCGTTCCATTCGGGAATGAAATTGTGCAGCGGGCAGCCCGTAACCATTCCCTTGAGACGAAGCGCGCTTTGGCACATCGGCACGCCGCAATTCATGCAACGCGCCGCCTGATTTTTGCGCTCGCCGTCGTTAAGGTACGAATGAAATTCCTTGAAATTTTTTATGCGCTCCAAAGGCGGAATGTCGCCGTTCGCCTCGCGCTTGTATTCGATGAATCCAGTGTCTTTTCCCATTTTGCGAATCTCCTAAAAAAATAAAAGCGTTCGCCCAAAAGACAAAACGCCCTTTGCGCAAACGCCATCGTTTCAAAAAGTATATCGGAAAAATGAAATTCTGTCAATGGGGAAATTTGTGCGAATGCGATTTTAAATTATCCGACTTGTTTCACAAAACAAAAAAAATTTCATGCGAGTTTTTCAAATGCGAAAATTCAATTTCAATTTTTCTTATCAAAAAATGAATTTAGAAATTTCGCCAAAAATTCGAATTTCTTCGAAACGATTAAAACGCCGTTTTGCAATGAAATGAAAAACGCAGTATATAAGCGAATCTTTGAAAAAAGCTCGGTATTAAAATTGACAACGCTGTTGCCAGAAATCACCGCAAATGCGAATGTAACGGGACTTGCCGATCCAAATCCCGTTCCGCCCGCTCACTGATTCATCAACCCTGCGCCGGTATGCCATGACTGCCCGACTTTTTCGCCGATTGCGTAGTAGCCGTTCTGGAACTGGTCGAACACGAAGGCATTGAGTTTTGCGGGGACGACCTTGCCCTTTTCGTCAAGCACTTTTTCGTCCGCAAGCACGTTGAGGATTTCGCCGAGCACACGGAATCCGTAGGCGGTGTGCTGGCATTCCGCGACCTTGCATTCGAGCGTCAGCGGGAATTCCTCCACGACCGGCGCGTCCACCCGCGCGCTCTTTACGGCGTGCAGTCCCGAACGTTCGAACTTGTCTTTCATTTTGTTGCCCGTCGCGATGCCGAAAAAGTCCGCCGCCTCGATGTGGGGAACGTCGGCAATGCTCAATGTGAATGCCCCCGTGCGCTTGATGTTTTCCGTCGTCTTGTGATCCTCGTCGATGTTCAGCGCGACCATATTTTCCGCGCACACGCCGCCCCACGCCATGTTCATCACGTCAACGCTGCCGTCCTCGTTGTAGGTTGCAATCATCAGCACCGGCATCGGGAACGTGTACGGCTTGACTCCCAAATCTTTCAGCATAGTATTCTCCTTAAGAAAATAAATTGTTGCGCCGTTTTCTCGGCGGTTTGTTCTTATTTCAACAAATCATTCTGCTTCAAGAAACCAATGAAAGCGTCTATGATTTCATCGTGCCTTGCGGTAATGTCCGTTTCCGTAAAATCATTCTTGTTTTTCGCAAAATTCTGAAGTTCTATGATTTGTGTCCCTTCCTTATTTTGACCTTTGGCATTTGTGAAACCTTTATAGTATTTCTTTTTGTCTTCAAACCTATAATCGGAAGCACGGATATTTATCCTTTTTTCAAGTATTGATTTATTTCCCAAAGATTCTAGCAAATTTGTATTTGAAAGAGCATTTTCATGTTCTTGCCGTTTCCTTGCAAAGATATGTTCAATTTCAAACACTGATTCAAGAGAAAGCAAGGGTTGGTTTTTATCATTAAATGCCCACCATGTCAGCATTGACTTTGTAATCGGACGACCATTGCTAAAATAATAGTTGTTAAACATTGATTTGACCGTCGCTGCCTCAAATTTGAATTCAGCAAATTCAATATCCTTTCCTTCTACAAGATTGACCATTTCTGCATATACGGGAGTACGGAGCGCGTTCACGCCGGGATTAGTCACTGCATAAGTCCAAATAAAAGCCGTGATTTTCGTTAAGAACGCACAGAATTTTGCGTCGTCAAGTTTTCCGTCTGCGTCTTTATTCCGCATAAAATAAACTGACGTGAAATAGTTCCACATTCCGTTTGGCGCGTAATTCAATACATACAGGCGGCGGAGGACTTCATCACTAAATCTTTCCTTATCTTGATTTGAAACGTCATTCCAAAAATCTGCCAATGCTTCCAAATTTTCCAGAGTTTCATCTTTTTTCAAAAGCGCATAACTATCTTTTTCATAAAACTTTCGCAACGCTTCTGTCGTTGAGGATTTAATTTTACGACAAGCACGTTCATAATACATATAACGGGTGAAAAGTTCATCCATCGGAGTTCCCGTTATCGGATGGAAGATTTTCGCCGATTGTTCTTCAATAGCTTTCCAACGCTTAATGAAATCGTCTTTCTCGCCTTTCTGTGTATAATACTTGTAGAATTGGGCTTTGAAAATATCCGCATCCGAAAGCGGCAGTCCTCTGTCGTTCAATGTCGAAAAAATCCTTAATGCCGTGTCTTGACTTTCCGCTTCAATGGGAAGGAGGATGCAGTTATTCAAAATGCGGGTCGGCAAGTAAGAAAAATAACTGGGGAATTTTTGAAGAAATTCGTTGATTTGCTTCTGAAAAAATCGATAGTTAATCGCATATTTGCTTTTCATATTTTCAGGAGCAGAACCATTTTTCAAGATGTTCAAGAATTCATCTTTGTCATTGTCAGTGGCAACCTCCGAATCAATCTTCAATTTTGACTTATCGGGAGTGCCAAATTCATCTGTTTTCCAAATGCACTTTTCAAGATTCTCACGGGTTTTCTTTGAATTCTCATCCTGCATCATTCCAAACTTTTCATAGAATGCGCGGAGCAAGAGCATGAGCGTTGTCAAACGTTGTTGACCATCAATGACTTCCATTTTGTTTGAATCATTTTTGAAAGTGACAATCGGACCTAAAAAATATTCGTCACTATCGCTGTCAAATTTTGAATAATCATTGTCTGGGAATGCAAAATTGAAAATATCTTCCCACAATGTTTGGCATTCTGCGTCTTCCCAAGCATAAGGGCGCTGATAGTCAGGAATTAAAAAATCTGATTTTTTGTCGGCAAACAATCCGAATATTGTTTTTTGATCGATGTTCAGTTTGGACATTTAGAACTCCTTTTTTATTAGATTCTATTTTCTTGGATTTAAATAGTCAAGACATTTTTTTATCTCCGCAAGCCCAGCTATGTTGGGCTTGATATTTTATTCACCCCCCCCCTCCGCCTTTTTGCCGGGGCGATTTCGGCATAGCCGTTCCAGGCGAACAGCGGCTTCTCCTGCTCGTCGGCGTAGACGTGCTCGACGTTGCAGATGTACAGATAATGGTCGCCAGTCTCCACGAATTCTTTTAGGGTGCAGGTAATGGCAAGCGCGCTGTGGAGCGGCACGCGGATTTCGCTTTCGGGAAACGACTGCATCTCAATGCCGAATTTTTCGATTTTGTCGATGTTCCTGCCCGTCGTGCCTCCGCAGCCCAGCACGGCCTCCGCGATTTTTTCACCGGGTACGGTGAGGACGACTTTTTTGTTCTGCCGCACCATTTCGCCGCTGAACGACGTTTTCGCCATCGCGTAGGCAATCATATTCGGGTTGTAGGAAAGGTACGTCCACCATGAGACGGTCGCGAGGTTCGTGCCGCCGTCCATCTTTTGCGTGCAGACAAGCGTTACAGGATTGGGCGAAGTGACGCGCGCCGCTTTGGGCAATGTGATTTTGTTCATGGAATTCTCCTATAAAAAGTCAATTACAATTTTGAAAAATTGTGATTAACTTTTTTGCGCACATTCGCAACGCAGTGAGAATGTGCATTAAATATGCAAGTTTCCAACGGAAACTTGACATGATAAAAAGTTGACGCTATTTCAGGCAACTTTTTTCATATCTCCTTTGCATTTTGTTGTGTTGTCAATATGCGATAAGGTGTACACTTGATGTTTTCATTCTAGCCCTACAATGCCTGTATTCGATTTAGAACTCGCTGCCGTCACCGCGTCACTGGCAGTCGTAGTCGATTCCCCGCGTTCTTTTTCTCCTGAAAGAAAAACATCTTAGATTGCAGTTTTATCTGAAGGGTACGCAAAATCTATGAGTTACCGTAAAGTCGCTAGTATCGAAACAGGCGGTTAACCAACACTGCCAAAAATTTGCAGTTCATTTTAGGTGTACACTTTTTCGCTTGTTATTAATACTCCTTTGCATTTTGTTGTTGACAATAATTATATGACGGTATATAATCGCTGTCAAGTACGTACATTTTTGTTATGTACTTACAAAAAGTAAAGTATGATTTTTGAGGAGGGCGAACTATGAAAAAATTACCCGAACGCTGCATCGGCGATGAAAAACTTTGCGATACGGGATTCAGCTACACGCTGTCACTCATCAGCGGCAAATACAAAATGACCATTCTCTACGCGCTCATGGAATTCGGGGTCGTGCGGTTCAACGCACTGCAACGGTACATCAAGGGCATCTCCTTCAAGACGCTGAGCCTTTCGCTGAAAGAACTTGAGGCCGACAAACTGATCGTCCGCACGGAATACCCGCAGATTCCGCCGAAAGTGGAGTACCGTCTTTCCGAGCGCGGCAAGTCCCTCATGCCCATCCTCGACGGCATGTGCGAGTGGGGCGAGAAGAATCGGATGTGACGGGCAGTCTCACAAACGGCACGCCAAATTACAACATACTCCATTCAACACATTTTTTTACTCAAATCATCCGAACAAAATCTTTTGCAAATTTTTTTTCAGATTTCCGCCGCGCGAATTCGAAAAAACTTTCCGTGAAGAAAAATCGCAAAACGAAACGTTGAACGCGCTCCATCCATAGATTCCGAATTTGCAAGATTTGTATCGGCGCAATTTCCTCACAATTTTTTTCGCATCGGAATCGGATTCGTCGGCGAGAATCACGAGCGAAACGTCCGAATTTTTGTGGCCAAAATACGGCTTCACAAAACTCAAGCCACGCTTCCATGCTTCATCCGCCAAATCCACAAGCCGCGCCGCATCAAGGAATTTTTCCTGCGCGAAAAAAACATATTCGTTCGTGTCGATGTCCGCGACCTTTGCCGCCTTCGTCAAAAAAAATTGTTCGCCATGCGCGTGGAATTCCGCAAGCGCGCAAAACGGAGCTGCGGCATCGCAAGTTTTCACAGTGTAAAATTTTTCAAATGCCAGCAAAACTTTTTGCAGCGCGTCATCATTTTCCATTTTATTTTTTGTCCAAGTATGCCTTCAAATCGGCGACGTAAAGCGTGTCTTTGTACGCGATGTGCGAAAGAATCCAGTCGTACAAAAATTTCGCGAATTCAAGCGAGGAGGAAAAAGTTTCGTTTTCGAAATTGTGGCTTTTCTCCAAAACTTTTTTTACGAATTCCGCGTGCGTCCTTTTGTGATTTTCAAAATCCTCGTAGCCGCAAATTTGCATCAATTTTTCTTCGTTGGAAAAATGCGTCAAAACATAATCCGCGCATTCTTTGAGCGCGACGCGGACGGCATCTTTGCGCTTCGAATTTTTGCTTGACATGATGGCTTTGTAAAGCTCGTTGCACAGCTCCACAAGCCGATTGTGCTCTTCGTCAATAATCGGAATTCCAATCGCAAAACTCGGCTTCCAAACAATCAGGTTCGCATCTTCCGACAATTCTATTGTCTTCAATCTCATATTTAAATTATAGCATTCTTTTAGAAAATTTCAATGAAAAAATTGATTCGCCACTGTCGTTTTTTATTGCATTGAGGAACGAAAATTTTCACTCCCGCTGGGGCTAGCATCTAGTCGCAAGCCTTGCGGCTTGCTTACCGAGTTTTATTCAATCGCGTTGCGAGTAAATAAAACTCGCGAAGTCAAACATTGTAAGAGGGCTTTAAAAAAAACACATTCTTGCACAATCAATTCTGACTGCGTTTTTTCATCGCAATCTGCATTACACGTGAAAAGCGATTTTGCATTATTTCAAATTTTGGAGAAGATTTTGGATATTCATAAGTAAATATAAAATCAAAATCAGGTGTCCATAAATTTTTTTTATCTATCATTTTCTTTTTCATAACGTCATAAACAGTTAAATCTGCAAAATCGCGACCGTCGTAGGAATCAGAAAGTTTTACGATATATTGCTGAGTGCTAAAAAGTTGTATAATTGCGTAAAGTTTGTGCTTCTTTTTATTGGCGCATAAAAAAATAGAATGCAAAACTTCATCATCTTCTACATTAAAAATTTCGTTTTCCAATATGCATAGCTCGACTTTTTTGAAAGTCTTTAGATCTTTGATTGGATTTTTGATATCTTCTATCGCTGATTTTACGTTTTCAATATCATCAAATTTATCGATGTATTGGCTTACAGCCATTTTCAGTATTGCAGGAAATGATTCAATTCCGCCGAAAGTCAATCGCTTGCGCAATTGCGGAATTTGCTCTTTTTTACAGACTGCGTTATCAAGCGATTTTTCTATATCAATTTCAAATTTTTTCTCTTTCAAATTTTCTAGTATTTTTTTTAACTCATCTTTGTTTCTTGCAATTATTGATATTTTATTTCCGCTGTCAGTTTTTTCAGTTTCTACGATTGGATGGGAAAGTTCAGGTGTTTTTCCACTTTTTATCTTGTATTCAAGACCGTCGTCCGCTTTCATTGTTACTGCCCTAGGCTTGCCCCGCTCTAAATCCAATTCAAGCATATTTGTTAAAAAATGATATTGATTGGCTAACGCTGCATCGCAATCGCTTCCTATGCTATTGTTGCAATTTTTACAGAGCAACTTTTTCGATTTGTAGCGTCCGCCAAGCGCATTCAAAAATATATGCTCTTCAGATTCATTTTTGCCGTTTAGTTCAACACCACAAAGATAACAATTGGACACATTTTCTCCATGAAAAAATATAATCCCTCCCCATTTTTTTCAAAAAAAAATTCAATAATTCATGATTTTTGTTGGAATCGAAAAACAATGTGCGCTTGCCGCTCTATGTTGGGGAAGTGTAGTTCGCACGATTTGCGCACTTATTACACGAATTGCTGCGCGGTTCATAAAATAAAAAAACCGCCTTTCGGCGGTTTTTTTGTGTGAATTGAAAACTACCAACGATAGTGCGCGAAGGCTTTGTTCGCCTCGGCCATCTTGTGGGTGTCTTCTTTTTTCTTGTATGCAGTGCCGGTATTGTTGTATGCGTCCATCAATTCCGCGCTGAGCGTGTCGGCCATTCCGTGTCCGTTGCGCTTGCGGGCGGCATCGATAATCCAGCGCATCGCCAACGCTTCTTTGCGAGAATCGCGGATTTCCACCGGAACTTGGTATGTCGCGCCACCGACGCGGCGGGATTTTACTTCCACCTGCGGCTTCACGTTGTCCAAGGCCTTCAAGAAAACTTCGAGCGGATCTTTGTCCGTCTTTTTCTTGAGACGATCCATCGCGTCGTAGATGATTGTCGTGCAAATGCTTTTTTTGCCGTCAAGCATCATTCGCGTCACGAATTTCGAAACCGTCTTGCTGTTGTATTTCGCGTCCGGCACAATCGGGCGGTTGACTGATTTCTTGTGTCTTCCCATCTTAATCCTCCATTATGCCTTTGGCTTTTTCGCGCCGTATTTTGAACGACCGCGCTTTCGGTCTTCTACGCCGAGCGCATCTTTCGTTCCGCGGATGATGTGATAGCGCACACCAGGAAGGTCTTTGACACGACCTCCGCGAACTAAAACCACCGAGTGTTCCTGCAAGTTATGTCCGATTCCCGGAATATATGCGGTAACTTCGATTCCATTGCTCAAGCGAACACGGGCAACTTTTCGCATCGCCGAGTTCGGCTTTTTAGGCGTAACGGTCATAACGCGCGTACAAACGCCACGTTTTTGCGGGCAAGACTCAAGTGCGGGGGATTTGGTCTTTTTCGTAACCGATTTACGCCTCTGTCTAATCAATTGGTTTATTGTAGGCATTCTTTCAAAACTCCTATTTTTACCGAGCAGCACCTCGGCGAATTTCAACCCAGCGCAATTTGCATTTTACAAATCGTGCACTATAGTTTAACGAATTTTTCGCGTTTTAGTCAATAGAATTCACTAGAAAAGCGAAAAAATATTTTATTTTTTGAAGCCCTTTGCGGAAGCGAAATTTTTTGTTCCGCATAGCAAATACTCGCGCACGATTTCCGCGCGGATGTTTTGCTTTCGTCTACTTTCTTTTAATAAAGAATTTTCCCCAAATCAACTTTTATAAAACCCGCGCGGCCTGTCTTGTAGAATTCGCTTTCTTCCCACGCGGCAAAAAGTTGCGTGCCCGAAATTCCAAAATCGGAATAAACGTAGCCGCTTGGAAGTTTCGGCAAGCGCAGCGCGATTGGCTTTCCGCCGTTCAGAATTTTTTGGCCGTAAAGCGCGCCGTTCAAAAATGTCGTGCCGTCTTCGAAAAGCGCGGCGATCCAAGTGTCGCTGATTTGCACGGTGGCTTTTCGCATCGCGCCGCTTGAAACTTTGCCGCGCAGATATTCGTGCGGAGTGGGGCCCGAAGCGATTTTGCATTCGGCGTAGAAATTGAAATTGGCCGGCAAGTTGTTGAGTAAATTTTTTACGCGCTCGGGAGCGTCGGAAAATTTCTGCGGGCGGCGTTGCGCGCGAAATTCGTCTTCGTTGGATTCTTCTATTGAAATAAAATTTCGTTCGGGCGAAATCGAAAGCAATGTAGTTTCGGGGCGGAATTTTAAATATTCGAATTTCGTTTCGTTTTCGTCGCTGGATTTTATCGAGCAAAACCATTGTGCGCCGTTCCAACAAAAATCGTTCACTTGCGTTTTTTCGTCGAGCGCGAGATTTTCGTAAGTCAGAATCGGAAAGAACACGCCGGAATCCGGCGCGAACTGCACGAGGAAAGGACGGAACATTTCGCTTGCGGAAATTTTTTCGTTGAAAAAAGAATTCTTGTAAACCGAAACGACCGGAGTGCCGTTCATAAAAACAATTTTTTCTGCGGAGCGATTTGCGAAAATTGTGTCGTCCTTGTAAACTTTGATTTCGTTCGCGCCGAGCGCAATCACGCCGAGATGATTGACAAGCGTGAAAACTTTTGGCGCGGAATTCGCGTCCACGTCGAGCGGAGAATTTTCCGCCGCCTGCGCCATGTAGGAAATTCTCAAAGCCTCGGTCCAAGGCTTTTTTATTATGGCGGGAGTTTTTTGCGGACGCTCGATTTTTTCAAAGCCGTTGCGCGTGAGGCAAAACCATTCGAAGGTCGAATTCTTTTTTTCCAAAGTCACGACTTCATCGACGGCAACAGGAATTTGTTCGGGCAAATTTTTTTGAGCGCACGAAATCGAAATTAAAAAAAACGCCGCGCAAAAAATCTTTGAGAAAATGCATTTTGCTTTGAGAGAAATTTTCATCGCTTTCATTTTATAATTTCGGCAGAATTATTGCAATTGTTAGGAGGAAAAAATCGATTTGCATGACGCAATCGTTGGGAATGTTGATTTTTTATGACATTTCCGGTACGAATTATGCCATCATAAAATTCTGCAAAAACTTCTGTGGTAGACTTAAAAATAATATCCATATAACTCACTAGGAGGGTTTTTATGAAAAAGTTTTCAAAGATTACGATTTTCTTCGCTTTGGTAGGACTTCTCTGTATGTCTGTTCATGCTTTGCCTCTTGGCGGCTTGGTGAATAAGGCGATAAGCGATGCCATTTCCAGCAGATGGAGAAATTCAAGGCCGGACTGGTCAAAAGGCGAATGGGAAGCCATCGATTTCAATAGTGATGGCACTTGCAATTGCTGGGATGGAAGTGCGAAAGGTCTCGATGGAAAATGGACTGGTGATTTGAAAAGCGGCGGAAAAGTTAGCGTAACGTGCGGCTCAAAAACACAAAGTGGAACTGTCACCAAACAAGGGCTCACCCTTGTGGTGACTTTGGGCACATGGGGCACATTCAAAAAAGAATAGAATAATCCTCGCGTGTTTTTTACAAAGCGGCTTTTGCATTGCAGAGCCGCTTTTTTTGTGCGCGATTTTGAGAAATTACAAATTGGTTCTTATTCCCGTCAATCGAAAAACATTTTTCTCGACCAATTCGCAAAGCCGCTCCACTTCGATTCCGCGAATGTCGGCGATGTATTTGTAGGTGTGTTCGATGAAAGTCGGGTTGTTGGCTTTGCCGCGCATCGGCACGGGCGCGAGATATGGCGCGTCGGTTTCCACGAGAAGCCTTTCTTCGGGAACGAATCGAATCAATTCGCGCATTTGCTCGAACTTGGATTTTTTTGTGTACGTCACGCTTCCCGAAAAACTTATGTGCCAGCCCAAATCCAAAAACGCGCGCGCTTCTTCCAAGCCGTAGGAAAAGCAGTGAATTATGCCGTTGTGAAAATTTGAGCTTTTGACGCATTCCAAAGTTTGCGCCGCCGCGTCGCGCGAATGAACGATTACGGGAAGCGAGAATTTTTTTGCCAAGGAAATTTGCGCTTCGAAAAGTTCGCGCTCGCCGAAAAGCAAATCTTGATCGAAGTCCGCTTCGCTTCGCGCGTCAGGCCCTGCAACGTTCCAATGATGGTCTAGCCCGCATTCTCCAAGCGCGACGAGTTTTTTGCCGAGAGAAAATTCGCCTTTGACATTTTCCGCAGATTCTGATTTTTCGGAATTTGATTTTATTTCAGAAATTGTTTTTTCAAGCAAAGAAATTTTTTCAGCGCAATTTTTTATCGAGTCTGGGTCAGGCCAAATTCCCGCCGAAAAGAAAATGAAATCTTCGATTTTTTTTCGCAATGGATTTTCGATTTTCGAAAGTTCTTCCTCGAACAATTTTATGCGCGGAAAAAAATCATCGGCCTTTACGCCGACATCAAGCGCGAACTTGCATCCGTTCTGTGCCATTTTTTTGAGAATCGAATTCCGCGAAAAATTTTCGTCTTCGCGCAAAATGTTAAAATGAAAATGCGTGTCGGAAAACATTGTATTAAATTTGGGCTGCCCATTTGGACAGCCCCTGCCGAAAACCGGGATTGAACCGGCACGGCATTTGACTGCCGAGGGATTTTAAGTCCCTTGTGTCTACCAATTCCACCATTTCGGCTTGGAATAATTATCGCACATTTTTGAAAAAATTGCAAGAGAGAATGAATTGTGAATGCGAAGCCATTCCGCATTCGGTAAAATCGCAAGGAAAGACATGTTTTCTAGTTTTGCACAGGACTTGCAAGACTTAATCCAAATCCGCTTCGCTGTCCGTGCAGACGACTTTTCTTGCAAAGATTTTATACCACTCGTTGCCTTTGGTGACGTTGCGCCACTGCGCTTTTGTGCCGAGATACTTCACTTCCTCGAGTTGGGAGCAGTACGCGAACGCATCTTCGCCGATTTCCGTCACGCTAGTGGGAATCTCCATGCTTGCAAGCGATGTGCAGTCATAGAACGTTCTGTTGCCGATTTTAGTCACGCTTGTAGGAATCGTAACGCTATCAAGCGAGATGCAACCTCTGAACGCCCAGTCGCCGATTTCCGTCACACTTGCGGGAATATCCATGTTCGCAAGCGACGTGCATCCCGCGAACGTTCCATAGCCGATTTTCGTCACGCCTCCATGAATCGTAACGCTCACGAGTTCTTCGCATCCAGCGAACGCACCTTCCTCGATGCTCTTGATGCTGGCAGGAATTGATACGGTAGCAAGCGACGTGCATTCGAAGAACACATAGCTCCCGATGCGCGTCACGCCATTTGGAATTGCGAGCGCGGTCATCGCCTTGAGGTCTGCCACGTCGGACATTATGATGGTCTTCGCATTCTGGACGAGGGCACCGTCGTTGTCCATTTGACACCACTGGGCGAGCGTTCCCTTGTATTGTACTGTCTTGATGTTGTCGCAATCATCGAACGCTCTGCTGTCAATTTTAGTCACGCTTGCGGGGAGCGATATGCTCTCAAGCGATTTGCATTCGCAAAACGTTCGCTCGCCTATTTCCGTCACGCCGTCGGAAATCTTAACGCTAGCAAGTCTTTCGCATCCAGCGAACGCGCCTTCCCTGATGTTCTTGACGCTTGCGGGAATTGTAACACTCGCAAGCGAGTCGCAGTTAAAGAACGCTCCATTGCCTATTTCTGTTACGGTATTGGGAATCTTCACTTTCATAAGTTTTTCGCAGTTCGAGAATGCGGCATGGGCGATTTTTGTCACACCCTTTTGGATTGTGAGCGCAGTCATCGCTTTGAGGTCTGCCACGTCGGACATCGTAATGGTCTTCGCATTTTCTACAAGAAATCCGTCATTGTCCATTTGACACCACTGGGCGAGCGTTCCTTTATACTGCACTGCCTTTATGTTGGAACGGACACCGAACGCGCTGGCATCAATTTTCTTGACGCTTGTGGGAATTGATACGCTCGTAAGCGAATCGCAGCCCTCGAAAGCTGACGTGCCTATTTCTGTCACGCTGTTGGGAATCGTCACGTTTGCAAGCGATTTGCATCCCCTGAACGCCCAGTCGCCTATTTTTGTCACGCCGTCGGGGATTACGAGATTTGCTGGGAGCGCGGTTTTGTCGCAGCCTGTTATCTTTGTTCCGGCCATCTTGAGATACGATGGGAAATCCTGCGCGAACGCCTGTGCCGATAAAAGTAGGCAAGTCGCGCAGAGGCATGCTATAATGGTTGTTCGTTTTGTGTTCATAGTATGATGAGGATAATGCGGATTGCCGCGAAAGTCAAGTCAAGGGCGGCGGTCAGCGTCCATACAGCTTGCTGTGGCTTCCGATTCTGTACAGGTACAGTTCCAGCGCGTCGCCGTTGATTCGGTATATGAGCACCAGGTCGGGGCGTATGTGGCAGTCGCGGAACGATTTGAGTTTTCCCCGCAGCTGGTGGTCGCGGTATTTTTCGTCCAGCTCCTCGCCGCGCGCGAGCCTTTGGATTATTTCGCGCGTTTCCTGCCGCTCTTCTTCCGAAAGCGATTTCATGTCGCGCCTGAAGCTTGCGGACGGGACAAGTTTGTATTTGATGTCTTGCGCCATGGCTACAGCTCCGCGAACAGCGCGTCCACGGAATCATACGCCTTGAGCGTTCCGCGCTTGCGCGCGCGCTCGATTTCCTTGTCGGCTTTCAGCAGCGACTTGACGAGCGGCTTGGGGTACGTGTCCGTGTCTTTTTCCACGCTGACCGACGCGCCGTCAAGCTTTGCCATTTCCTTGAGGGCGCGCGCCAACGGCTGGCTGGCGTTTCTTACGACGATTGTCATTTCTTTCTCCCCTGTGTATAGGATAAAACGGATTGCCGCGAAAGTCAAGGGCGGGACTTGCGATTTTCGCTTCCGTAAGTGACTTCAAAAAATCACCTTGCCTTTTTTTCGGTTTTGTGCTAGAATCAAACAATTGATTTTAGCACGGGCTTTTCGCTTTGTTTTTTTTGGCAAAAGCTTGAATTGTAATTAGGAGGAATTATGTCTTCACCTTTGGAAAAATATCTTGAATCTTGTTCCGGAAAGCCGAACGCGGCGATGTTGTCTTATGTCGCGAACTTGCAGCAAGTGGCGCAAGTTTCGCCGGAAACGGCCGCGACTATCGTGCGCGAATTGGAAAATCAGCGCAGCCATTTGAAGCTTGTGGCGAGCGAAAATTATTGTTCGTTGAGCACGCAGGCGGCGATGGGAAATCTTCTCACCGACAAGTACGCGGAAGGTTATCCCGAGCATCGCTATTATGGCGGCTGCGTCAACATCGATGCCGTGGAAAACGCTGCGGCTCGCGAGGCGGAAAATCTTTTTGGCGCGGACTATGCTTACGTGCAGCCGCATTCCGGGGCGGACGCGAATCTCGTTGCGTTCTGGGCGATTCTTTCCAAAAAAATCGAAACTCCCACGCTTGAGGAATTGGGCGTGAAGTCGCTCGCGGAACTTACGGACGCGCAGTTCGATTTGCTTCGCAAAAAGTTCGGCAACCAAAAATTGATGGGGCTTGATTATTCTTGCGGCGGGCATCTCACGCACGGCTACAGGATGAATGTCTCCGCGCGAATGTTCGAAAGTCATCCTTATGGCGTTGACCGCGAAAGCGGCTTGCTTGATTACGACGCGATTGAACGCCAGGCGATGGAAGTGAAGCCTTTGATTTTGCTCACGGGATTTTCGGCTTATCCTAGAAAAATTGATTTCAAGCGTTTCCGACAAATCGCGGACAAATGCGGCGCGGTTTTGATGGTGGACATGGCGCACTTTGCGGGACTCGTGGCAGGAAAAGTTTGGACTGGCGACAACGATCCTGTGAAATGGGCGGATGTCGTTACGACCACGACGCACAAGACTTTGCGCGGACCGCGCGGCGCGCTCATTCTTTGCAAAAAAGAATTCGCCGACTACGTGAACAAAGGCTGCCCGATGGTTTTGGGCGGCCCGCTCGGGCATGTGATGGCGGCGAAGGCTGTCGCGTTGAAAGAAGCGAACTCGCAAAGCTACCGCGACTACGCGCAGAACGTCGTGAAGAACGCTGCGGCGTTGGCGGCTTCCTGCATGGATTTGGGAATGCGCTTGCAGACTGGCGGCACGGAAGACCATTTGATGCTCGTTGACGTTACGACTTACGGACTTACTGGAAAGCAGGCCGAAGCCGCGCTCTTCCAATGCGGAGTCACTGCCAATGCGAACGCGCTTCCGTATGACAAGAACGGCGCTTGGTGGACAAGCGGAATCCGAATCGGCACTCCCGCGCTCACCACGCTCGGAATGAATGAAAGCGATATGAAGGAAGTCGCTTCGATAATCGATTTCGTTTTGCGTAACACAAAGCCCGGCGTTACGAAGGATGGAAAGCCAGCCAAAGGAAAAATCGTGCTCGACGAGGCGGCCGAGACAAAGGCGAGGGAACGTGTGAACGCGCTGCTTTGTGCGCATGTCCTTTATCCTGAATTGGATTTGGAATTCTTGAAGAAAGAATTCGTGCGATAAAAAAAGAAGCCCGCGCAAGCGGGCTTCTTTGATGTTTGAAACTAGTAAGCCTGGGCCGGATGTCCGCCCTTGTTGCGTGTTTTTTTCATCAATTTGCGCGCCAAGGCTTTGTTCTTGCGATTGAGAATTGTGGAAGGCTTTTCGTAATATTCGCGCTTTTTCCATTCGCGGATGATGCCTTCTCTTTCCACCATGCGCTTGAAACGCTTGATTGCCTTTTCAAGGCTTTCCGAATCTTCGACACTGATAGTCGCCATATTTTTCACCTCCTTTTTGCGGAAGTTCCGTCAATTCTGATATTATCGCGAATTTTTAAGTTTTGGTCAAGAGGCTTCAAAAAAAATCGCATTTTTCGCTCACTCGCATTTCGAGTTTCCTTTGTCCACGACAATTTTGTATCCCGCCGATTTCACGCGTCGTTCCAAACATCCGCGGCATTGCGCTGCTTCTTCGCCAGTGCAAATTTTGTTTTCATAAATCGAATAAAGTTTCCTAACACCTACTGGCGAAAGGTTCGGCATCAAAACGTTCGCGCCATGTTGCAAGCCTTTTTCGCGTCCGTCTGGGCAAAGCGTTCCGAGCGCGGTGGTGGCGGGAAGCAAAACTTTCGGAAACATCAGGCGAATCACTGAAAGCAAGTTCAAGGTTTTTTGCACCGAGCCGTTTGGAAAATCCGCGAACGGAGTTTGCTTGTGCGCGATGAAAGGTCCGATTCCGATCATGTGCGGCTTGAGTTCCTGCATGAAGCGCAAATCTTCGATGATATTTTCGTCGGTCTGAAAAGGCGCGCCGACCATAAATCCCGCGCCCACTTGGAATCCGATTTCGCGCAAATCAAAAAGGCATCTTTTGCGGTTTTCGCCCGACATTTTTTTCGGATGCAATTTTTTGTAATGGGCGGCGTTCGCGCTTTCGTGGCGAAGCAAAAATCTGTCCGCGCCGGCATCGAAAAATTTTTGGTAAGTCGAGCGCGGGCGTTCGCCGACGGAAAGCGTCACGGCGCAATCGGGATGGGCGTTTTTTATTTCGCGCACGGTTTCGCAGAGCTCGTCGTCGAAAGAAAAATCTTCGCCGCTTTGCAAGACGAACGTTCGGAAGCCAAGCGCGTGCCCTTCGGCGCAGCATTCCAAAATCTGATTTTTCGAAAGCCTGTATCGTTCGGCGTTTTTGTTCGACGCGCGGATTCCGCAGTAAAAGCAATCGTTCTTGCAAAAATTCGAAAATTCGATGAGGCCGCGAATATAAACTTCGTCGCCGTAAATTTTTTTTCGCACAGCGTCCGCTTCGCTCCGAAAATCTTCCAAATCCGCTTCGCTTTTTAAAATTTCCAAAAGCTCGGCATCTGAAAAATTTCTTGGAATCACGTCGGCATTTTGCGCGGAATTTTTTTCTAACATAAAACGAATTTTACGCCGATTTTCTTTTATGTCAAGACAATATTTTTAAATTGATGTCGATTTCACAGCGTCAGTTTCAAAAAATGTAAAAAAAATCTTGCGTTTTTTAAAAACCTGTTGTACAATATAATTAGGATTTAAAATTCGCTTGTCTTAAGAGAGATGAAAAAACGACTTTCGTCTTTTTTTCATTATGAGTTTGTTCGTGCGTTGTATTCGCAAACTCAAAATTCTCGCTATTTTTATATTCGCTTTTAGCGTAATATTTTTTTTGGGGGGGGGTATATGAGTACCGTGAATTCTGATGTAACCTTTTCGAAGGCTGCTCCGCCAAAACCTATAATTGGTGTTGACCAACAAAAATGTGTAAACTGCCATCTTTGCATCGCTGTGTGCCCTGTAAAAATGTGCAACGACGGGCGCGGTGATTATGTCAACGTGAACAGCGATTTGTGCATTGGATGCGGCGCGTGTATCGCGGCATGCAAGCACGGCGCGCGATATGGCATTGACGATTTTGACTTGTTTATGAGCGACTTGCGGAAGGGCGAGAAAATCATTGCCATCGTTGCGCCGGCGGTCGTCGTGTCTTTCCGTGGCAAAGATTTGGAAATGAATGGCTGGCTCAAATCTATCGGCGTGAAGGCTGTGTTTGACGTAAGCCTTGGCGCGGAACTCACCACAAAATCATATGTGGAATATATGAAGGACAGAGATCCCAGCATGGTTATTTCCCAGCCGTGCCCCGCGCTTGTGACTTATTGCGAAATTTATCGCCCGACATTGCTCAAATATTTGGCGCCGGCGGACAGCCCGATGCTTCACACGATAAAGATGATTCGCGAATTCTATCCTGAATACAAGGATTACAAAATCGCGGCGATTTCTCCGTGCTACGCCAAGCGGCGCGAATTCGACGACACTGGCTACGGCGACTACAATGTCACGATGAAGTCGCTTGGAAATTATTTTGAAAAGCAGAATATAAATTTGGCTTCTTTCAATAAAGAGCCTTATGACAATCCTGCGGCGGAACGCGCGGTTTTGTATTCTACGCCGGGCGGACTTATGCGCACTGCGGAACGCTTTGTTCCGGGCATTTCAGGCGTTACTCGAAAAATCGAAGGACAACCGCATGTCATTGAATATTTCGCGCATCTCAACAAAGCGATTGAAAAAGGCGCGGCTCCTCTTTTCAAGCTGATTGACTGCTTGAACTGCCAGCAAGGATGCAATGGCGGTCCTGGCACTTACAGGACGAATGAACTTTTGCTGGATGAAATAGAGGCGTTTGTCGAAAAGCGGCAGGCGGAGAGACGCAAGGAATATGGTTCTGAAAAATCAAGCAAAAAGTCCGTCAAAAAAATTGACACAATGCTCAACAAATATTGGCGCAAGGACTTGTATCGACGCACTTATACCGACAAAAGCGATGCGTTTAAAAGCAAGATAAAAAAGCCGACGAAAGAGCAGCTTGTGGAAATTTTGAAGTCGATGAGAAAATACGATGCTAGCGACATGCTTGACTGCCGCGCTTGTGGCTACAATTCTTGCGAACAAATGGCTGTGGCAATTTTAAATGGAGTCAACAAGCCGGAGAATTGCAGGCATTATCTTTATGAATGTTTCCGCGAATCTTCAGAAGCCAAGCAAGCTGAAATTCAAAATATCATCAAGACTATGACTACGGAATCGTTGGAAAAACTTTGTGCCAGCGACGAAGATGTCGTTGCCATAAACGAGATGGCTTCTGAATTGACGCAAAGCGTTGCGACTTCTTCCGCTTCAATCGAAGAGATTATTAGAGGCGTTCAGTCAATCAACGACATTCTCGTGAAGAATTCCGAAAGCATCGATTCCCTTGCCGAAGCGACGGAAACTGGAAAGTCGAACATCGGATTGGTCGGCGACATCGTTAGCAAGATTGAAGGGCAGTCTTCAAGCCTTGACGAAATGAGCCGAGTGATTATGAAGATTTCTTCGCAGACAAACTTGCTCGCAATGAACGCTTCGATTGAGGCGGCGCATGCTGGAGATGCCGGACGAGGATTTGCAGTCGTCGCCGATGAAATCAGAAAGCTCGCGGATTCTTCAAACAAGGAGGCGAAGAAAATTGCCGAAGTTTTGAGTGAAATTCAAGACCTCGTTTCCGACGCCTTCAAGAAAACTTCCACGGCGCAGAATCAGATTGACAACATCGTTTCTCTTTCAAATCAAGTTTCAAAGCAGGAGCTTGTTGTAAAAGATGCGGTTTCGGAACAGGCGAACGGCGGACAGGCTTTGCTCGATTCTTTGCGAAAAATGAACGCGAATACTGTTCGTGTCAATGAGGCTGTCGAAAAGCTCAAGAAGACTAACGAAACGATTCAGGATTCAATTAGACATTTGGGGCAAAAAGGCATGGGTGAATTTTCCGCCTGAGAAAAATTTTGATAAAAGCCGCCTCTAAAAACTTTGATTTTTAGAGGCGCCCTAAAATGTTTTATCGATAGAGGCAATGTATGTACAATGTAAATTCTCCCCACGCCGAAGATTTCATAGACGACGCGGAAAT
Source organism: uncultured Treponema sp. (assembly GCA_947178095.1). Taxonomy (GTDB): domain Bacteria; phylum Spirochaetota; class Spirochaetia; order Treponematales; family Treponemataceae; genus Treponema_D. The sequence goes on along the minus strand of CAMWWZ010000016.1, from coordinate 2,905 downwards.
TCTTGAAACGCTTGACTACGCGCAAAAGCACAAAAGCGACCGCGCGTTAATAGAAAGCCTGCTTGAAAAAGCCGCGCTTTGCAAAGGACTTTCGCATCGCGAGGCCGCGGTTTTGCTTGAATGCGACATTCCTGATTTGAACGAAAAAATGAAATCGCTCGCTCGGGAAATCAAGCAGAAATTCTATGGCAATCGAGTGGTGCTTTTCGCGCCGCTTTATCTTTCGAACTATTGCATAAACGGCTGCACTTACTGTCCGTATCACGCGAAGAACAAGCACATTCCGCGCAAAAAGCTCACGCAGGAAGAAATCCGCGCCGAAGTGATTGCGTTGCAGAATATGGGACACAAACGGCTCGCGCTGGAAACTGGCGAAGATCCTGTGAACAATCCGCTCGAATATGTTTTGGAAAGCATCAAGACGATTTATTCGATAAAGCACAAGAACGGCGCGATTCGCCGCGTGAATGTGAATATCGCAGCGACTACCGTGGAAAATTATTCCAAGTTGAAGGACGCTGGAATCGGCACTTACATTTTGTTCCAGGAAACTTACAACAAAGCGGCTTACGAAAAATTGCATCCGCACGGGCCTAAAAGCGACTACGCCTATCACACCGAGGCGATGGATCGCGCGATGGAAGGCGGAATCGACGATGTGGGCTGCGGCGTTTTGTTCGGCTTGAATTTGTACCGATATGATTTTGTCGGGCTTTTGATGCACGCCGAACATTTGGAAGCGACCAAAGGCGTTGGACCGCACACAATAAGCGTGCCGCGAATCCGCGCGGCGGACGGAATCGATCCTGCGACTTTTCCCGACGCGATTGACGACGAGACTTTCGCGAAAATTGTCGCCTGCATTCGAATCGCAGTTCCATACACTGGAATGATTGTTTCCACGCGGGAATCTCAGGCCACGCGCGAAAAAGTCATCGAACTTGGAGTCTCGCAAATTTCGGGCGGCTCGCGCACAAGCGTCGGCGGCTACTGCGAATCTTCGCGCCCCGATGACACGGTTCAATTTGACGTGAGTGACACACGCACGCTCGACGAAGTTTTGAATTGGCTTATGCGCCTTGGCTACGTTCCGAGTTTTTGCACCGCATGTTATCGTGCCGGACGCACTGGTGACAGATTTATGTCGCTCGTTAAATCAGGGCAAATTGCGAACTGCTGCCATCCGAACGCGCTTATGACGCTCAAGGAATATTTGGAAGACTACGCTTCGCCCGACACAAAAAAAATCGGCGAGGAGCTTATCGCGCGCGAACTTCTTACGATTCCAAACGAAGCCGTCCGAAAACGTGCGGAGCAATATTTGCAAGAAGAAGTGAACGGCAAGCGCGATTTCAGATTTTGAAATTTGAGAGAAAATTATGACGCAAACTCCGAATTCGCTGCGAATCCAAATCGGAATTTTCGGGCGGACGAACAGCGGAAAATCTTCGCTTTTGAACGCGCTCACAAATCAGGATTTTTCGATTGTCTCGCCCGAAGCCGGAACAACCGCCGATCCCGTAAAAAAGGCGATGGAAATTGCGGGGCTTGGACCTGTGCTTTTTGTGGACACGGCGGGCTTTTGCGACCAAACTTCGCTCGGCGAAAAACGCCTCGAAAAAACTCGCGACGCTCTCGCCCGCGCGGATTTGATTTTGGCAGTTTTTGGCACGGATGAATTTCAAGAAAAATCTGATTTTGAAAATTGCGAAAAAAATTTGCTGGAAGAAAATTCCGAAGAAAATTTTTTCGTAAGGCAAATTTTAAAAAGCGAAAAAAAAATTATTCCTGTTCTCACGAAAATCGATTTGGCTTCAAAATCGCAAATTGAATTCGCCGCGAAAAAAATTGAATCGCTCACAAAAAAAATTCCTGTTCAAGTGAGTTCAGTTTCGCGCGAAGGCATCGAAAATCTTTTCCAAAGAATTCGCGATGAGGCGAAAACCGAAGATGAGAAATCTCTTACGGGAAATTTGTGTGCGGCGGGCGATTTGGTTTTGCTCGTGATGCCGCAGGACATTCAAGCGCCGAAGGGAAGGCTGATTTTGCCGCAAGTGCAAGTGCTTCGCGATTTGCTCGACAAAAAATGCATTGTCGCTTCGTGCACGGCGGATATGTTCGAGCAGACTTTGCGGACGCTCGCCATTCCGCCAAAATTGATTGTGATCGACAGCCAAGTTTTTCCGCTCATAAATTCGCTGCGGCCGAAAAATTGCGCGCTCACTTCGTTTTCGGTTTTGATGGCGGCGGCAAAAGGAAAAATAAATTTGTTCAAGGAAGGTGCCGCCGCGATAAAAAATCTCAATCAAAATTCGCGCGTCCTGATTGCCGAAGCCTGCGCGCACGTTCCGCAAGACGAGGACATCGGGCGGATAAAAATTCCTCGCATGCTGAAAAAAATCGCGGGCGATCTAAAGATTGACTTTGTGCGCGGCACGGATTTTCCAGATTCGTTCACGGACGAAAATGCTGCGCCGCGTTACGATTTGATAATCCATTGCGGCGCGTGCATGTTCAATCGCGCTTATGTCTTGCATCGCCAGTCGCTCGCGGAAGCCGCAGGAATTCCAATGACGAACTATGGAATTGCGATTGCGCAAATCAGCGGAATCTTGGACGAAGTTGTTCTGCCGTAATTTCGCAAAATTTTTCGCGTCACTGCATCGGCTTTACTGCGCTCGCGCGGATTTTTCGTGGCGTGGAAATCTGTTCGAATTTGACGAGGAACGCGCCGTCATCTTTTATGACTTCAAGAATTTTTCCGCATCCCAAAATCGCGTGCGTGATTTCGTCACCTGCTTTTAAATTTTCGGTTTGTTCGCGAGACTGAATCAGGCGGTCGAAATTTTCGATTTCGCTTTTTGCCGTCGCTATGAAAGTTTCGGAAAGCGGCGAGGTGTATTCC
>CAMWWZ010000015.1 GCA_947178095.1 uncultured Treponema sp. | reverse complement strand
TAAATTTATAAATTTAATATATAATGGGAAAAGTGAATTTTTCGCACAAAAAGTTTTCTTTTTTCGTTATGAAAAAATTTCGGACAATCTTGTCCAATCTTTTTTTTAGGAGTTATGATAAAAGCACCGCACAAATAGCGCGGACTTTTATCATGTCAAGTTTCTGTTAGAAACTTGCATATAAAACGCCACTTCTCATTTCATTGCGAAGTGGATTAAAAAATTAATCTCAATTTTGAAAAATCGAGATTAATTTTTTTCTAGGAGTTTAAAATGAAATTTCAGTTCGACCGAAATTCAATGATCAAGGAAATTTCCATCGCTCAGGAAATTATCGCCAATAAAAGTCCGATTTCAATTCTTTCAAATATTTTGCTTGAGGCGCGGGAAAACACTCTCACTATAAAAGCTTCGGACGCGACTGTGAATTACATCACGAAAATTCCGGTGGAAATTTATGAAGAAGGAACGACGACAATTTATTGCGACAAGTTTATGAGAATGCTATCCACTTCGCCCGCCGGAATGATTGAGTTCGATCAAAAAGATATTTTGGTTACGATTCGGCCTGTTTCCAAAAAAGTCAAGTTTCAATTGAAAAGCATAGCCAGCGACAAATTCCCTGAAATTGAGGCGAGCGAAAATGTTCCTTATTTTGAAGTTCCGGCGAAAGAAATCAAGGAAATGATTGCGCAAACTTCGTTCGCCGTAAGCGACGACGGAAATCGCCATTTTATGATGGGCGTTTATTTTGAAAAGTCTGACGACAATTTGATTATGGTCGCGACGGACGGACGCAGACTTTCCTACGAATCAAAAAATATTGGACAAGGAATTCCTGATTTTCCGGCGGCGATCGTTCCGACGAAAATTTTGGATTGCGTTCTTAAAAATTGCAGCGACGAAGGAAATATTTCCATCGCCGTAATTGACAAAATGATTTTCTTCAAATTCGGCAGCTATGAATTTTCTTCGCTTTTGTTGGAAGGAGAATTCCCGAATTATCGCCGCGTGATTCCGCAAGATTTGACGCGAAAATTCGAAGTGGAAAAATCTGATTTGGAAGAAGCTTTGAGCCGAATTGGAATTATGGTCGATAAAAATTCTACGCGAATAATTTTCAAATTGAATCCGGGTCAACTCACTTTGATTTCGCCCGAATCCGACGTTGGAAACGCGGACGAAGAAATTCCGTGCCAATATGACGGCGAAGAAGTCATGCTCGCTTTTAATTTCAAATATATTGAAGAGCCGCTCAAAAAGACGGACGCGAAAAGAATTGCGTTTGATTTCATCGATCCGAACAAAGCCGTGATTTTGCGCACCGAACCGAAATCGGATTATTTCCACGTCATAATGACGATGAATTTGAATTAGAAATTTTTTCGAATTCGGTAAAAGAAAGCTCGGATTAAAAAAAATGCTCGAATTTCGCTTGGATTTTTAACTGTGTTTCTTTCGGTTTCGTTTTATAATTTTCGCAATTTGAAAAACGACAAAATTGATTTGTCGTCAAAAGAAATTTTTTTCGTCGGACAAAACGGCCAGGGAAAAAGCAACATTTTGGAATCGCTTTATTATTGCGCCTACGGAAATTCTTTTCGAACGCATGTCGATTCTGAAATTGTGAAAAAAGGCGAAAAAGAATTTTCGGTGCGCTCGCTTTATCAGGAAGATTCTGGCGGAATTCGCAGCGTGAATATTTTTTTTGGCGAAGGAAAAAAACGAATCGAAAAGAATGGAAAGCAAATCCGCGACAGAAAAGAACTCATAAACACGATGCCTTGCATTTTGTTTTGCCACGATGATTTGAGATTTGTCGAAGGACAGCCAGCCGACCGTCGTTTTTTTCTCGACCAAAGCCTTTCGATGTACGACGTTCTTTACATTGATTTGTCGCGGCGATACAAGCAAGCTTTGAAGAATCGAAACGTTTTGATTAAAGAAAAAAAATCTTCGATGATTGAAATGTACGACATTCAGCTTGCGCAAAATGGACTTGAAATTCAAAAACAGCGAAAATTGGCTTTGTTCAAGTTCAACGAAATTTTCACGCGACTTTATGAACAAGTTGCGGAAATTGACGGCGTTACGATTTCTTACGAACCTTCGTGGAAAGAATTTGGCGAAGGTTTTTCCAAGCGCATTCCGAATGAAAATGAAATTCTTGATTTGTTGAAAGAAAATCGCGAAAAAGATTTTTTGATGGGAACAACGTTGAGCGGACCTCATCGCGACAAAATTCAATTTTTGCGCAACGGAAAAAATTTCGTTCCAATCGCTTCGATGGGACAACGCCGCCTCATCGCGCTTTTGCTTCGAGTGAGCCAGGCAGTTTTTTACAGCCAAGCAATAAAAGAAAAACCCGTGCTTTTGATGGACGACGTTTTGCTTGAACTCGATCCCGAAAAACGCCAAAGGGTAACTTCGCTTTTGCCGGAATACGAACAACTTTTTTGTACCTTTTTGCCTGGCGAACCTTACGAACGATACAAGCGTTCCACCACGAAAATTTTTCAAATAGAAAAAGGCGAATGGAAAGAAGAATAAAAAAATTTGTGTTGTAGAAAAATTAGGAAATCAAAATGAATGAAGAAAATATTTTTATTTCAGGCACGGAAATTGTTTCGGCGTTTTTCGAAAATATCGAAAAACAAAAATTTGAAAGCAATTCGAAAATGCTTGTTGCATGGAAAAAAACCGTGCAGAAAATTTCTGAAAATGGCGCACAACTTTTTGATCATAGTCGCATAGTGGATTTTAAAAACGGAATTCTTCTCGTGGAAACCGATCATCCAGCATGGAGTCAAATGTTGCAATTTCACAAAAAATTCATTCTTACTGGAATGAACAGAATTTGCGCCGACGCTAAAATTGAAACGCTTGCTTTTCGCGTGCGAGGAAGCAAAGCTTCTTTGGCAGATTCGGGAAAAAAAATTGTTGAAAAAGAAATGGAAAAATATTCCGAAAAACTCGATGCCGAAGAAAAAATTCTTTTGGAAAAAGGATTTTTTGGAAAAGAAAAAAATTCCGCCGAAAATGAGAATCCAAAAAATGACGAAGAATTGCCTGAAAATTTAAAAGAAATTTTTGAAAGAATGAAATCGAGAAAATAATTTTCGCCGTTCGCTTGTCGTGTTCTTATTGACTAAAATTCAAAAAATATGATATAATTCGATACTCAAATGAAAATCTTTGGGAAAAATTTCCCTGCAAAATAGGAGTATGCCGTGAAAAGGACATATCAACCCAGTCGAGTTAAACGCAACAGAAAATTTGGTTTCCGCGCAAGAATGGCCACGAAAGGCGGACGAAAAATTTTGTCTCGCCGTCGCGCGAAGGGACGCAAAAAGCTTTCGGTGGCTGACGAGCACAAAAAGTATTAGTCGCTTCGGCAAAATTTGAACATTTATGAAAACGGATTTGCCGAAAAAAACGCCAAACTTTCAGAGGACGTTCAAGCGTTGCGAGCACATAAAAAGTTCGGCGGAAATACGCAATCTGTTCAAAAACGGAAGGAAGGCGAGCGTTGACGGCGCGAAAATTTTCTTTGTGAAAAATTCGCTTGGTTTCAACAGAATCGCCTTTCCCTTGCCGCGTGGCTATGGAAACGCCGTGAAGCGAAATGCTTCGAAGCGTTTCAGCCGTGAGGCTTTTCGATTTTTCAAGACATTCCTGAACACAGGGTACGATATTTTATTTTTAGTTTATCCTGGAAACGATTCGTTCAGCTCAAGGTGTGTTCAATTTCGTGAATTGTGCAAAAAGGCAGGGCTGATGAAATGAAAAATTTTCTCGTGAAATTTTTCTGCGCTTTGATTCGATTCTATCAAATCGCGATTTCTCCGCTTTTTCCTCCGTGTTGCAGATTTTTTCCGACTTGCTCGTGCTATGCGATGCAGGCGTTCAAAAAATACGGACCGGCGAAAGGCCTTTTTATGTCTTCATCAAGAATTTTGCGATGCAATAAATTCTCCAAGGGCGGCTTCGATCCGCTTCCGTAGCGCGTAATGTTCAATAAATTTTTCTCAAATAATTAAATCCGAAAACAGGAGACATTCATTATGGATAAAAATACAATCACGGCCGTCGTGCTGATTTTTATTGTTTTGATAGGCTACACGATTGTTCAGGCAAAATTCTTTCCGCCGCCTCAGCCACAGCAAGTCGAGCAAACTCAAATCGACGAAAATGTCGTCGAAGAAAATTCGGCGCAAACGTCGCAATTTTCCGAGGAAATAAATTCGATTGTTTACGCGAATTCTTCCGAAGATTCTGCGGGCGTGATCGAAAATCTTGTCGAAAAAAAATATACGATTACGACCGACAAAATTAAAGTCGTTTTTACGAATCGCGGCGGCGACATCGTGAGCTACGAGTTGCTCGATCACAAAGACACGAAAACCGGATTTGGCGTGGAAATGGCGGACAACATTTCGGCGAGCAACCGCGCGTTTTCGCTGGCTTTTGGCGGCGCGGAAAATTCGATCGTGAATGATTTGTTTGACGCGAAAGAATTTCCCGAGGCAAACGGCGAAAAGAAAATCGCGTTCGCCAAAAAATTTTCGGACTTCACTTTGGTCAAGCAATACACTTTCAAAAATGGCGAATATATGTTCCGAATGAATGTCGTGATTGACGGCGGCGAAAATTTTTCCGCGCTGAATTTTCCCACGGCAAATGGAATGAACGCTTCGTACACTTTGCGCACTTCGCCGCAAGTCGGGCCTGCGTTTGATCCGAAAATAGATCGCTATGAAAATCGTTCGTTTCTTGCGCTCAACGAAGGCAAAAGCAAAAGCATTCGTTTGGGAACGGGACAATTCAAAGATTACAACAAGGAATTCGAAATTGCAGGAATCGGCGGAAAATATTTTTGCGAGCTTGTAATTCCGCTGAAAAATTCGATTTTGGAAAACGCTTATTATTCCACTGAAATCGAAATTGAAAATTCGTCCAACGCGCAGGCGCGCTTGGTGCGAAAGCCAATCACCGAAAAACAAACGAATGACATTTATTATGTTTACGTCGGGCCGCGTGCCGAAAAAGATTTGCGCGTTTATTCCAACGCAGAAAATAATGGCTGGAATTTGAGCGGCTACCGTTTGACGGACGCGATGGATTCCGGCGGATTTTTGGGATGGCTTGAAACAATCCTAAAATGGATTTTGGAATTGGTTTACAAAATCGTGCCGAACTGGGGCGTGAGCATCATCATTCTTACGCTGATTTTGCGCGTGGCCCTTTTTCCGCTTTCGATTAAAGCGTCCGTGGGCACGACAAAAATGCAGGAACTCCAGCCGAAGATGCAAGCCATTCAAGCGAAGTACAAAGACAATCCGCAAAAAATGCAGGCTGAAACCGCCAAGCTTTATCAGGAAGTTGGCTACAATCCGATGTCGGGATGCCTTCCGATGATTTTGCAAATGATGTGCCTTTTTGCGATGTACAATTTGTTCAATAATTATTTTGAATTCCGGGGCGCGAGTTTCATAAAAGGCTGGATTGACGACCTTTCCGCAGGCGACAGCATTTATGTGCTCAATTTCAATTTGCCGCTTTTGCGTAGCAATCACATTCGCATTCTTCCGGTGATTTATCTTGTCTCGCAATTGCTTTACGGAAAAATTACGCAAGTCGGCGGCACTGCTACGGCGGCGCAGAATTCCACGCAGATGAAATTTATGACTTATGGTCTGCCGATTTTGTTTTTCTTCATTCTTTACAACACGCCGAGCGGATTGATTTTGTTTTGGACGATGAGCAACATCTTGCAAATGATTCAGCAAGTCATAATCAATAAATCCAAGGCGAAAGAAAAAAATTCCGCCGCGCAGAAAAACGTCGTAAAAATGAAAAAACGATGATTTAAAATTATTGTCCGTGTTAAACGAATTGTTGCGATGCGGACGAAAAAAATTTTTGGCAATGAGTTTGCGTTGCAAACTTTTCATACTTTCGCGCAAATGCGCAAAAAGCCGACGAAAATCGCTTCGGCTTTGCAGGAGAAAAAATGACATACGAATACGAAGGAAAAACCGAAAAGGAAGCCATCGAAAAGGCCGCGCAGGAATTGGGTTTGGAACGCGACCAGTTCGACGTGGAAATTTTGGAAACGCAGAAAAATTCGCTTTTCAAAAAAGGCTTCGTGAAAATCCGCGTTCACATGGATGAAAATACGCCGAACGCCGCCGCGCAAAACGAGCGTCCTTCCGAAAATCGCGCGCCGAAAAAAAGAGTGTCGAATCCAATTCCGCAAGATGAATTCGAGCAAAAGCTCACGACGTTCATCACCGAAGTGATTTCAAAAATGGGCTATTCCGCCACCGTGGAAATTATGTTCCGCGAAGAGCGCAAAATCGGGCTTAAGATTCAGTCGGAAAGTTCTTCGATTTTGATTGGACGCAAAGGAAAAAATTTGGACGCACTTCAACTTTTGCTCAACGTTTACGCCGGACATCTTGGCCACGAAAATGTGCGCGTGATTTTGGACACGGAAAGTTATCGAATCCGCCGCGAAGAATCTTTGGTGCGCCTCGCCTACACCACCGCCGACAAAGTTCGCTCGTACCGAAAATCGATTTTGCTTGAGCCGATGAATCCGTTCGAACGCCGCCTCATTCACACGACGCTCAACGAAATCCCGGACATTGAAACTAAATCCGAGGGCGATGGTTTATATAAGCAAGTGCGCGTAATTTACAAAGGCGTAATTTGAAAAAACGATTTTGTAAATTGCAAGGAAATTCGATGAAGTTTTTTTTGAAAATGCGATTTTGCAAAAAAGCCGTAAATTTAAATTTTCACAGGCAGACGAAATTTCAATTTTATCTGCCGCGCGCAATTTTTTTCGCATTGACGATTTTCGTTTTTGCGAAAAATTTATTCGCCGAAAATTTGGAACGGCAAAAAATTCTTTCGCCGCAAATCGAAAAATCGCTTTTGCAAAGCAACGAGATTTCGCATATTTTTTCCGAAAACGATTTTGAAACGAATCTCATTCCAAATACAGAATTTGCGGATTCGATAAAAAATTTTGTCTTTGGAAAAATCGCGCCGGAAAAAATGGGCTTTGCCGAAGAAAAACTTTATCGCCTGCCGAAATCTGAAATCGAAAACAAAAATGCCGCCGCGCTCGACACAAGCACGGTTTCGAAAATAATGCGTTCGATTTCGAAAATGCAAGGAATGCAATATTTTTCGCGTTCGCGAAAATCTTGGGACGAACTTTATTCGCAAGCGTTTCGTGTGGAAAATCCCGATTCGAAAGATTTTTCCGCCGCGCCTGATTTGAACGAAGGTGACGCGAACGGCTTGGAAATTTTCGCATTTTTGAACGACCACACTTTCGGCGAAAGCGTCTACAAAATTTCCTACAAGCAAAATCAAAATGAATTTTTGATGCTTATGGAAAATTATTCCGCGCTGACTTATGGTCCTGTCAAAGCTGTGAAGCCTGGCGATTTGAAAATGTGCGTTTGCGTTATTGATTGCGGCGATGAATTTTTGTTTTATATCGGGAACTACGCGGAATTCAAAATGATTTCCGCCTTGAAAAAACGCTTGAACAATTCGTTTGAAGCGCGGCTCGAGGCGGTTTACAATTGGTTCAAAAATCAATTTTGAAATTTTGGATTCATAGCAAAAAGCGCGATACCCTATACCCGTATGGGGTAAACCAATTTTTTTGGAGAAAGAAATGAAAAGAAATATTTTTGGCGCGATTTTCGCTTTTGCTGTTTTGGCAAGCGGATGCGCCCAAAACAAATCAAAATTAATGGAGAAAAAAACTATGGATGCGTTGAATGGAAAGGAAGGCGTTTTCGCCGTGCTCAAATTGCCGAAAGGCGAAGTCGCGTTGGAATTGTATTACAAGGACACGCCGCTTACCGTCGTGAATTTTGTCGGACTTGCGGAAGGCACGCTCGACGCGGCGAAAGGCAAGCCGTTTTATGACGGGCTTAAATTTCACCGCGTAATCAGTAAGGCAAATGGCGACGATCAGGATTTTATGATTCAAGGCGGCGACCCGGAAGGAACTGGGCGTGGCGGGCCGGGCTATCGATTTGCCGATGAAATTTTAGAAAAATATACGTTCGCGAAACCCGGCGTTTTGGCGATGGCGAACGCAGGCCCTGGCACGAACGGCAGCCAATTTTTCATCACGATTGCGCCCACCACTTGGCTCAATGGAAATCACACGATTTTCGGGAAAGTCGTAAGCGGACAAGAAATCGTGGACACGACGAAGCAAGACGATGTAATCGAAAAAGTTACGATTGTTCGGCAGGGCACGGATGCGCAAGCGTTCACAGCGACTCAAGCGGACTTTGATGCCGCCGCAAAAAAGGCGAACGAAGCCGCTCGCGCCGCCAAAGAAAAAAAATACGAAACGCAAATCAAGCTCATTGAAAAAAAATGGCCGGGTTGCGAAAAAGATTCAAACGGAATTTTTTATAAAATTACGAAAGAAGGCAATGGCGAAATTTGTGGCGCGCGAAAAAATGTCGCCGTTCATTACAAAGGATTTTTGCTCAATGGCGACGTGTTCGATCAGTCGGAAGGACGCGGCCCGCTCGAATTTTCTACGGGCGCGGGACAAATGATTCCGGGCTTTGACGCGATGGTGCAGGAAATGAAACTTGGCGAAAAACGCACAATAATTTTGCCGCCCGACATGCATTATGGCGAGCGCGGCTATCCCGGCATAATTCCCGCGAACAGTTATATCGGATTTGATATAGAACTTATATCAATAAAATAAAAGGCATCTCGAAAAACTTGCTTTCGGCAATTTTTTCGAATGTGCCGACGAGTTTTAAATTTGAAATGCGCCGAAGAAATTCGGCGCGTTTTTTTGACGAGCCAAAATGGACAAAAAAAATTTCGAAGCGCAAAAAAAATTTATTCAGGATTTTTCCGCTCGCGTGAATGACGAAGTTGAATTCGTCGAAATGTGCGAGCTTCGTGCGAGTGATGATTCGCTTTCGAAAATGCGCCTCGCCTTGAACGGCGGAAAAAGCATTTGGGGAATGCTCGTCGTTTGCAAAAAAAGCATTTATTTTTACGCGCCTCGCCGTTCGCTCGCATTGATGTCGATGATTCACTTTGACGGCGACGATGCGGAAATCGAAGAACAAATTTTTTGTTTCAATAATTTGCAAGATTTGAAATTTATCGCAAGTCCGAAAAAATGGTTTCAATTTTTTTCGCAGGAAAAAATCGAATTTTCATTTTTACAAGAAAGCAGGCGTGTTTGCGGTGAATTTTTCTTTTCAAAAAATGCGATTGAAATTCTCGTAAAAATCCGCGCCGCGCTGAATTTGCGATGAACGAAACTATGCAGAAAAATTCCGACATTACAATTTTGTGCAAAGTCGTTGACAATTTTGGCGACATCGGCTTTGTGTATCGCCTTGCGAAAAATTTGCGCAAAATAAATCCGCATTACAAAATCCGTCTTGTCGTCAACGATTTGAATTCGTTCCAAAAAATCGCTCCAGAAATCAAATTGAATTCTGCCGAACAAAATTTTTGCGGAATGAAAATTTTCGATTCAAACGCGGAAGAAATTTGCAAAGCCGAATTTTTGAAAAATCTGCCGAGCGTAATTTTAGAATGCTTTCAATGCGGACGACCAAATTGGCTTGACGAAATTTTATTTGCGTCGCAATCGCAAGAAAAAATTTGCGATAAAAAAAGCGGCGAAAGTTTTTCTCAAAAAAAATCAATGGACTCCGACGCAAACTCCGAAAAAATTTTTCAAATCATCAATATCGATTATTTGACCGCCGAAGATTACGCCGAAGAATTTCATTGCTTGAAATCCGCGACGCGAAGCGCGTTTGTGAAAAAAGTGAATTTCATGCCGGGATTTACTGCGAAAACTGGCGGCTTAATTTTGGACGAGCCTTTTATCGCAAATTGGTGCGCGCATTTTGAAAAAAAATCCGAAAAAGAAGAATGCGAAAATCTTGCTTGCGATAAAAATATCGCAAGACGGAACATTTCGCCTGCTGAATTTTCTGCGCATGCTCGCGCCTCTTTATCGCAAAGAATTTTAATTTTTTCTTATCAAAAAAATTTTTCGCCGATAATTCGCGCGTTTCAAAAAATTTGCGATAAAAATTTATCGCAAATTCAAATATTTTTGGCGCAAGGAATTGGAAAAGAAAGTTTTTTTGAAACTTATCGCAAATTTTGCGATTCGCAAAAATTTGATTTATCGCAAATTCAGTTTAATGAACTTGATTTTTTATCGCAAGAAAATTGGGACGAAATGCTTTTGCAAATGGACGCGCTTTTTGTTCGCGGCGAAGATTCGCTTGCTCGAGCTTGCTTGTGCGGAAAACCGTTTGTTTGGAATGCGTATCCGCAAAAAACGACGCAGGATGAAAATTATCATTTGGTGAAAGTTCGCGCGCTTTTGGAAAAATTGCGTCCGCATTTTTTGGAAAGCGAATTTGCGATAATCGAAAAATTTTGGCTTTCGTACAATGTAAACGCTTGCGATATTTCTAGCGAAAAAAAATTGGAAAACGCGTGTTTTGAATTTTTATCGCAAACGCATAATTTGAAACGCGGCTTTGAAAAATTTTCGGAAAGCCTTTTTGCTCTTGGAAATTTTTCAGAAAAATTGAATGCGTTCATTCAAAATTTGCAAAATTAAAATTAGCGCATCAGTTTAAAACTAGTGCGTCAATTTTTTTCGCGCATCGCAATGTCTTTCGCAAAAATTCGGCGGAAGCAAAATCGGACGAAAGGCTGAATGAAAAACATTTGCGTGAAAAATGCGAATGGAAAATTGAAGATGACGAGTTTTGCCCAATGCGCGAGAAATGTGAAAATTGTCAAATTTTCCCAAGCATACGGGAAGTACAAAAATGTCGCCAAAAAACTCATCGCAGGACACATGATTCCGACCGTGGCGTTTATGATGACTGATTCGAAAATCACGGGATGAGTTTGGCGCGGATCGAATTTGCGGCACGCCAATTTGAATGAAAGCGGACTTCCCACCGTGCATTCGAGCAAATACGCGAGCGCGAATTCAATCAAGACAATCGCCCAAATTGGAAGCGGCCGCCCGAAAACTGGAACGCCGCCGAGAACATTTATTGCTTCGATTACGCTGCTTGTGCGCACGCCAAGCGCGCTAGCGCCTTGAATGAACGCCGTGCCGTTCAAAACGTACAGGCTGTAAAAAACGTAGGCATGGACGGTAATCAAAACCGTGATGAATGCGAACACCATTCGCTGAAACTGATTTCTAGGCATTTTTTCCTCGCTTAATTTTTTTGATATTAAAATTCTGTGATCAGATTTACAGCGCGGAATTTTCGGCGCAAACATGTGTCGCTTTTAATATGAAATGTTAATGTCATATTATCGCGGAATCAAAAAAAAGTCAAGCGAGGTTTTGAAGAAAAATAATTTTTTGAGGCTTGATTTCAAAAAATTTTCATTATTTCTTTTTTACAAAATAGCAAAAGAAATAACTCGTGATGTCGTCTTCATCTTGCCGAGAAATTTCAAATGAATTTGTATTTCGCTGAATTACGGCGCGAAAATTTTCTTTTGTTGCGTGCGTCAGCGCGTACATTGCAACAGGATTATCGCAAAGCGTGAATTGCCATGTCGCGCGATTTGGGTCGGCAAAAAATTTTCTTGACACATTGTCATTTTGCTTTGTTTTTTCGATATCGTGATGATGCGAAAAATCCGAAGAAATTAAAATGAAAAAATCTTTTTTTGCGACGAATTGTTCGAGTGCGACGGAAAGGCGATTTGCAATTTTTGTGTTTACGGGCGATTCCGCGTCGTAGGCGATGGCGACGATTTTGCTTTTCGGAAAATATTTTGCGATAAAAGGCGCGATGGCGGAGACTCCGTGTTCATACAAAAAAACATCGTCTTCGTTTTTTCCGTCAAGTTTTTCGAGCAAAACTTTTTGAATTTTTTTATCGGTTTCGAGAAAAGTTCCGTCACAATTCCACGCGCCAGATGTCAAAGAAAAATCCGCGCGCGACAAATTCCAATGCGAAGGTGAAAGGACGATAAAAGTTTTGATTTTTGGATTGTGCTCGGAAAGTTCGAAAAACCATTCATCGATGAATTTGTACGCCAAAAGATGATGACTCACAATTCCTGCGAACGGCACGTCGTTTTTTACAAGATTTTGCTCGATTGGAATTTCCGGAGTATTTGGCAAAATCAAAGTGCGCTCTTGCCAAGTCGGAAAATGCGCGACTTTTTTTTCTTCCAAAATTTTTTGCGATTTTGAATTTTGTAATGAAGATTTTTGCGAGGAATTTCCGCAAGAAAAAAGAAAAAATATTATTGCAAATCCTAAAGTCAAATTTTTCATAGATTCAATCTTATAATCTTAAATTGTTTTATTTGCAAAATTCAAAAGGCAAATCAAAGTTTCGTGACTTTAAGTTTTGAAAGAAATCGAATTAAAATTGCCCCCTCCATCACCAGTCGCCACACCACTTGGCTAGAAGGTTTCGGCAGACAACATCCATCTCATTCCTAGCAAGTACAATTTATACTGATAATCCTATAGGTTTAATAAAAATTTGTCAATCGGTTTTATTAACGACAAGCGAAAAGTGTACACCCAAAATGAACTGCAAATTTTTGGCAGTGTTTATTAGTTGCCTGTTTCCGCCCGCAGGCGGCGTGCCGAATTATTATATATATGATAATTCCGTAAGGTATATATGTTACGGCCTTAAAGTATATACATTAGCGGCGTAATGTATATACTTTAAGCCGCTAATGTATATATCATATTTAAAACTCCTGCGGCGGGCATAAAAAAAACCGCATATATCGGTTTTTCAACATATACGACTTTTTTGTCGTTCTGCGGTGCGCAAGGATTTATCCTTTGGATAAATAAAATTATCCTTACCATAAATCAATTTATAGTAAGGATAACCATAGGTTACAGTAAGGATAAATCGATTTATCCTTACTGTATTTGGATTTATGTAAAGGATAAATTGTGAGGGGGCAGCGTAGCCGAAATTCTCGTTGTGAATGCGGCGAATTTTTCCTGGGTTTTGGCACAAGCAAAAGGTTTGCCCAGAATTCGCGGCTACTTCACCCCAAAAGCAATTGACTCTAAAATCTCCCTGTTCCACTCTTTTCGCTCCCGGTCAAAAAGCCAGCCCCATTTGTTGAAGTAGTGGATCGCGGATTTTATGTGCGCCGCGAGCATCTTCCGGCTTTTGTAGCTTTCGGCGGCGTGGTTGTGGATGATCTCCGCGTCGGGCAGGAACACGGTCTTCCCCACCCGATGCAGGCGGCGGATCAGGTCGAAGTCCTCGAAGTACATGAAAAACCGGTCGTCAAAGAAGATGCCGTGCTCCGAAATCGCGGAGAGCCGCATGAACATGAAGCACCCCGAAAGGCACGGCGGGTTCATCACACGGTCGTACCCCGAATCCATGAGGCAGTAGCGGGCGTTCTTCCGCTCCTTCCATTTCTTCAGGAAGCCGACGGACGGGACGAAGCGGCGGAAGATGAGGTCGGACGGCGTGGGGAGCAGCTTGCACAAATACTGCGGCTCGCCGTTTGGATAGACGACTTTCGGCAGGACGTACACCGCGCCGGGATTCCCGTCCATGTATCGCGCGAGCGTCGCGAGCACGCCCGGCTCGAAGCGGATGTCGGGGTTCAGCACGACGTGGTAGTCGGCATTCATCTCGATCGCGAGGCGCATCGCAAGGTTGTGCGAGCCGCCGTAGCCGAGGTTCTCGTTGTGGATGTAGCGGATTTTCTCCGAACGTCCCTCAAGCTCCCGCCAGCGGTCGTCGGGCGAGTTGTCAACGATGATGAGCTTTTCCGCGCATGACGGCAGGACGCTCGAAAGCAGCGATTCGATCTGGGAACGCGGCGTTTTGTACAGGACTAGGCTGGCGGTGGTCATGGGCGAGCCTCCTCTTTGACTTTTTCCCAAAGCATAGTTTTTGCATTGTACCTTTTTATCACCCTAGCCGGATTTCCAACGGCAATGCAGTTTTCGGGAATGGATTTCGTCACAACGCTGTTCGCGCCGACTACGCAACCACTGCCAATGCTGACGCCTTGCAAGACGGAAACGCCTTCGCCTATCCATACGTTGTCGCCTATATTGACAGGGCTTGCATACAACGAACGCTCAATCGGTACTGAATCCGGCGCAACAGTTTCTTCATCACCAGTCGAGTCTTTATTAGAATTTTGAGAGTATTTTCCATGCGACAAATCGGTTATGAACACCTTGCTGGCCATAAGGACTTCATTTCCTATGCGAACGCTTTCCAAACAAGCAATGTGACAGAAATCACCGATTTGGACGTTTTTCCCGAAAACAAGCCTTCCGTTCGCATTAAACTGCGGGAACGATTCAATGCGGCAATATCTTCCCGTCGTCAGCTTGTTTCCGAAATCAATGTTCTTTCTGCCCCGAATATCAATCGGAAACCGAACAAGCCGCGCCGACGGAATCAAAAGCACAGTCCGAATTTTACATAGCGACAGATATAGAATCTCTGAAAAGGAATATTTCATTTAGCTCTCCTCAATTTTGCAATAACAATCCTTCTAAAATATTTCAGTATGGAATAAACAAGCGCACCCGCAAAAGTAAAAAATCCTACGCCAAGATTTCTCCGCGCGTCTATCAGATTTGATATTTCCCCTCTCTCCATTCCTAGAAGATTCCCGCTGAGGCCGCAGTCTCCAAAACGACCTTTGTGCAGAATGCTTGCGCTCAGTTTTTTGTCAATGAAACCGCACCCAAACTGCGCGGAAACATGGTTGAAGAAATACCCTTCCTCCGCATACCTTGCGCCATCAACAAAGCGGATGCCGCAATCAACGATGATGCGGCGTAGCATTGTTGATGGCGGTGAAAAATAATTTTTATAGAGCTGGTTCTTAAGAACCACCCTATAAAAATTATTTTTTTCTTTCTTAAGAGCCGCTAAACGCCACTTTTCATCCTCATGCATTCCTGAGATACAAGAAATATCAGGAAACTCGTCAAACAGAGAAAGCAGCACCGTTGCATGATCTTCTGTCCACTCATCGTCAGAATCATTGAATGCGATATAGTCGCCCTTCGCAGTTTCAAGCCCTCTGTTCCGCGCGCTGGCCGCACCCGCATTGTCCTGATGAATCACGATAATCTTGGAATTTTCAAGCGCAATTTTTTTCAACAGTTCCAAAGAATTGTCGCTTGAACCGTCGTCCACACAGATAATCTCATAGTCGTCTGTACACAATGTCAAAGACGCGACAACAGATTCTATGGAACGAGAAATTGTTTTTTCCGAATTGTAAACGGGGATTATTACTGATACTAGCATTCTAGTTTTTTCCTCCAAGACAAATAACCGCCTAAAGGCTTAAACCTTTCTATTTTTGTAACGACAATTTCACGTTTATATTTCCTATGCAAA
Source organism: uncultured Treponema sp. (assembly GCA_947178095.1). GTDB lineage: Bacteria > Spirochaetota > Spirochaetia > Treponematales > Treponemataceae > Treponema_D. The sequence continues at coordinate 21,367 of CAMWWZ010000015.1, read as the reverse complement.
TAGTAAAACAGACCATTGTAAAATATGGCAATAAATAGGACGATTGCCAAAGATTCATACCCTTGTCTCATATACAGCCTTAATTGATAAATCAAGAAAAAACGCAACATAAAATTGCAATCTTTAGAAATAACACGGTCAAGAGACCAAATTAAAACAAACATGATTGGCAAACAAAGCAATCCGAAAAGTCCGAATGAATACAAATCATAGGTAATACAATTTGAACCAAACCCAAACCCTTTTCCAATATCCCCTGCAAGTAGCGCACCAATCTCATCAAAATTGGAACTTTGCATAATATTTGTCTTAATAAAACCTGGAAGGATTGGACTCATCAAATTATATAATACATGTGGAAATTCCAAGCAGTTAGTCAAATCATTCTCTAAAATATAAGGAAGAGTGAGAAATGTATTTATAAATTCAGCTAGCATAGAAGCAATGATTAGATCAAGGCTCAAGTTACCGTTATTAAGCGATCCCATTCGGGAGAAAAGAACGCTCATCAAAAGTGAGACAAATATACTTCCAATAACAAAAAGTCGCGGTTTATCATATATTTTAACATAAATAATATATACAAATAAAATATACAAGAATGCCGTTGTTCTTTTCCCTGCAAGAACTTCAAAAAAAATATTTGGAACGAAAACCAAAAATAAAGAAAATTTCTTTTTTTTCAAAAAAAGATAGAATACACAAACCACCGATACATATCTAAGCGTCTGGAATTTGAATAATTTACGGTATTTATCTCCAAGTTCATCAAGAAGAAAAAATGCTTTTATAAAGCCATTAGCTTTTATAGCGTTTATAATCGCAAACAAAGCAATACAAGAAGTAATAACAAATATAAAAACTATGATTTTGCATAAAGTATACACACTTTTATGTCTAGACAAAACCGAAAATCCATTTGAAAATCGCAGAGGGACGTAATTAGCATTTAGTATGAGCAGAATCATACTTTCCATCACAATTATAACTTGGCTTTGAACAATGGCATCTGTAGAAAATGTAAAATATCCAAATAAATCGGGATTGTTTTCAACTGTACGGAGAAATAATACGGGAATCATAAAATATGCACAGTAAAATAACATAAACCAACATATGGGACTACAAATATATGATGTACCATATGTTTTATATTTATAAACAGTCTGCATGATATACAAAGCGAGAAAAAAAATATTTATAACTTGAAAAAATGCAAACATCACACAAGAACCTCGTTCCAAAGGGATATAATTTTTTCAAGTCCATAATTGCATTCCACAAGTGTTTCTAAATCCGGCAATTTGCTCCTGTGATTAAGAACAGATTTTAAAAGAGTACAATATTCACTTGCATCATCAAAACTATCTGTATGCCATTTATAATCAAGCAAGTTAAATATATCCATGCACCCTTGTGCAGGCGTGGAGACAACAGGAACATTAAGTCCAAAAGCCTCCAAAACAGTAACAGGCATTGCCTCTGAAAAAGAAGCCATAAGGACAGCCTTTGCACTTTGAATAAATGCTTCCGGGTATGTTTTACTACCTAAAAAGAAACAATTTTTTGAAATACAAAGTCTTTCCATCATTTCTTCTAAATCCTTTCTTTCAGGACCATCGCCTATGACAAGTAAATTATAATTTCTATACAGAGTGTCAGATATTAATTCCGAAAAAGCTTTTAAAATAAGAGGAATATTTTTTATTTTTGCGAGTCTTCCCACAAAAACAAAATAATCTCCATATTTTTTTACATTGTCAATTTCTTGGGAAACATTTTGCTTATGTTGACTGGAATCAAACGGATTGTACATTACCGTTACATTCTTAACATTTATCTTTTGCAAAAAATCTTGTACACTTCGAGAAACGGCAAATACTTTAAAAGCTTTATTATAGAAACATGCCATAACTTTCTTTGTAAAAAAATCTATTAGAACATTTTTTTTGTTCTCTAAATCAAAAAGAGCATGATGTGTTGCAATTTGTTTTGATTTTGAATGAGAAAAAATTATTGCTAATCGTACAAGCACCGTTAGTGGCCATATGCTAGTAACTATATATTCAGGGCAGTTCTCTTTCAAATATAAGATAAATGGGATAACACTATTCCGAACTTTTTTGTCACCAAAATCAATAACATTGACATCAGATGAAAGCGTTTCTTTTAGCGTGCCATAATTTTTAAGTACCACCAAATCCACATGATGGTATTTGATTAGCCCATTGCATAAAGTAACTATAACCCGTTCTATTCCGCCAATGTTGAAACTGTTTATCACAAAGCAAACTTTATTCATCTTTTTTCCCTCATGAAACACTTGATTTTTTGTTTGAAAAGTATTGATTTGTGTAAGATCCTGTGAAATGAATTTAAAACCATTTTAGAACCTCATAAAACAATCTTTCTGTGTAATGTATAAAAAGAAATCTGAACGGAACTTTTATGCCATATATTTTTCTTTGCCGCACAAGAATATTTGACAAAAATTTCTTGTCTGAAATTTTGTAAACATCATCATCAATCTTTTCAGACAAAGATAATGCCAAATTTTTCTGAATCTCCCTACTCCTTTCTGACTGGCTGATCGAAGATTTTAGAATGCGATATTTCAAAAGGCGGGTTTTTAAGTTTATTCCACGCAAACCGTTTTCTAATAAGCGAATCCAAAGTTCGTAATCTTCTGCAAATAAAAATTCTTCACGGTATTTGTATTCTTTTAAAACTTCAGCTTTTATGACGACCGAAGGATGCAAAAACGCACACTGATATTTTATACCGATTTTTATGTCGTCTTCTGATATTGGAACATGAGAAATTCCAACAAATCTGCCTTTTTCATTTATAAGAACCGCATTCGTTCCGCAAAAATCAATCTGCGGATTTTGTTGCATAAATTCTATCTGCCTTTCAATCCTTGCTGGAAGCGAAATGTCGTCGGCATCCATGCGGGCAATGTATTTTCCCTGCGCGGCAGAAACCATATTATTCAGAGTTTTTACGATTTTCAGGTTCTGTTCGTTGCGGAATAGTTTTATCCGCGAGTCTTCCGCCGCGAGCTTTTGGAGAATGGGGAACGTTCCGTCTGTGGAGCAGTCGTCCGTTACAAGAATCTCAAGGTTCGTGTATGTCTGCTCCATGATGGAACGGACGGCGGATTCGACATATCGCTCTGCGTTGTAGCAGGGGATTATTACGGAAACAAGGGGATCATTTTCCATTTTTTATTTTCCTTATAAAAATTTTGCACAAAGAAAAAATCAGTCTTATCGGATTTATTGCAAGAGCATCATTGTTTATCTTATGGACAGCCTTTTCAAAAATGAAATCCTGCTCCTTTTTTGTTATGGAATTCAAATCAACAAAATCAGAAAATCTAAAAATATAGTTTGAAAGTTTTTCTTCAATTAATTTTACATCTTTGCTAAGCTGCGCTTCATATTGTTTATCAGCCAAACAAAACTTCTTAAAAAACAGCGTGTTTGTCTTTGATTTTTCCAAGAACAAATGAGTGTTGGGTTTGTCCCTTAAAGAAAGGTCAATTCCGACAAAATCACACAATAATTTTTGTGTTTTTTCAAAGTCGTAAACCATGTCTTCAAATTTTATTGAAATAACATTTTCGCTTTCTGAAATTTTACTTCTTGTGCCTTTAAACCATTGAATAAAGACTTCTGGATTTTCAGACGGAATGTACCCGCTTCCCCAAAAAACTTTGTTCGCAAAATACAAATCCCTCGGATCTCTATCGACTATGATGACTTTTGCAAAATCAAAATAAGACAAATATTCCGAATTGCAACTGGGAGGGAAAAGCTGATCAAACAAAACCCATTCGTTGTCTGGACATAATTCCAGCAAAAGGTTTTTCAGATAGGTTTTTGTTTTTTCCTTAAAATCTTTTTTAGATATAGTGCAGAAATATTGTGTTACATAATTCACAACGGCAGGCTTCCAGCTATCAGTCTCATAAAGACTATAGCTGTATTTTTTTGCGACCTGCCTAAATTTTTCCTGCAAGACAATTCTTTTTATTTTGTTTTGTTCTTCTAATTCAGATACCCGATGCCACCAGCCGTTTTTCCATTTTATGACTCCCAAAGAGTCTAAATACTTGTATGTATAATCAAGAAATTTTCCGTTGAAATAATCTTTATAATTCGGACCGCTTGGATTTTTGGAATTCAGGTTTTCCACAAGCTTTAAAAATCTCTTTATTGCCAAATCGGTCTTTAATCGGTGTCCTTCTGTCAAGGCGTTTTCCAAATCCATAATGCCGTCGCACTCATGCAAAAAGAAAAACTCAAAAGCACTGCCGCCAACAACATTTATGCAGGAGAATTCTTGAAAAAAATCTGTTACTATGGAAGAGCCTGTATTTCCAAATCCTGCGCAGCTTATTATTTTCAACATATTATTTCCCTGCCAAAATCATATAAACTAAAATGTACACTGCTTTTAGCGGCAAAAGGCACAAAGACAATACATACAAGAAAACATACAAAATGAGTTTTTTTGTTTTCTTAAAGTAAGAAAAATTGATTCCAAACAATGCGAACAAAAAATAAGAAATTTTATGTGCTATTGTGTTAAAAAGTTTTCTTTCAGTTTTGCCATTTTTTTCATAAGCAGATTTCTCCATTATTTCATAAAGCTTGTCCAATGCCTTTTCTACAGTATAATGTTCACAATGCTCAAGACAATTTTTCTTCAACGAATCATAAAAAGGTTTGTCGTCAATTAATTTCAATATTTTCTGCGAATAGTCCTCTACAGTCCAATCTGATATGACCCCGCATTTGCCGTTATTATAAAGTTCTTCGCTTGCCCCGCTGACTTTTGTCGTAACAAAAGGAATTCCTAAGGACATTGCTTCTAGAATAACCATGGAGAAGCCTTCGCTATAACTTGTCAAGCAAAAAACATTGCATTGCTTTATCAAAGGAAAAGGATTTTCCAAATACCCGACGAACAGTACATGGTCAGTTACATTGAGTTCAAGGCAAAGCTGCTTGTAATCGTTTTCAAGCTCGCCTGTTCCGATTATTACAAGTTTTATGTCGTCTCTTGTTTTTCTTATTTCATGCAAAGCACGGATTGCCAATTCAAAATTTTTGTTTTTATCAATGCGTCCTGCGCATACTAAGTGTTTATAGTTTTTGTCCAAGATGAGATTTGTATTTTCGCCTGATTTTTCTTTGATAGTTTTAAAGGAAACTCCATCGTTGATAATGAAAGTCTTGCTTAAAAAATCAGGGAAAACTTTTTCCAAAGATTTGTAGCTGTTTTGGCTTATTGTAACAATCGAATCTGCGCAGGACCATGCGTCTTTCTGAAGCTTGTTGTTTTTTTCCAAATCTTTATTTGCGCTTTTATTTTTCTCAGTCAATTCCAGATCATATATATCACCATGAAACCAAGCAATCTTATAAGATTTTTTAAATGCGGGAAGCATAAATGACGGCAGCTGGTAATTCCATGAAACAACATGGTCAAAACCGTCAAGATTAAAAACAGATTTTAATACGGCCGGATTTTTAAAAAGAAAATAGTGGTTGCATATTCTCATCGGAAAGAATATGCTTTTTTTGCAGGAATAGAACGGAATTCTCTTCAGCTTCACGTCTGGATTCAGAAATTCTTTTTTTACAGTGAATCTTTCAATTTCCTGTATGCAGACAGAATACTTTGTGCTGTCAATGCTGTTTGCATAGGACGCAAGAAGTCTTTCAGCTCCACCGCCGTTAGTCATTGTATAAGGAATAAACAAAATACGTTTCATTTTTTTCTCCATTTGACAATCCTAATAATTGTGTTATTCTTCATTAGTAAAAGGGCAGAGAAATATACGAATATTCCGCACATTATTGAAAGAAGAACGGAGCAGACAAGTCCCATATGAATTTTCTGTAAATAAAAAACTGAAATTCCCATCAATAAGGTTGCAAAAAAGAATTGAAATAAAAATTTAAAATTTAACCGCGCAAAATAGTTTCTTGCCATCAGCAATTGAAAAATACAAACTAAAAATTCTGTGGTGCTGGTTGCTATGCCAGCTCCAAAGGCTCCAAATCTTGGAATCAGAAAAAAATTCATGACAATGTTTAAAACTATTCCGCTAAAGACAGAATAAATGACATATTTTTCCTTTCCTGTCGCCATAAAAAGATGCGAGCCTGTTAAATTGCTTAAAGCCAGAAAAAAAATGCTCGGCAGCATGACTTTTAATACAATTATAGAATCCAAATATGCTTTTCCGCTTATGATTAAAATTACAGGTTCGGCGATTAAAAAAATTCCAGCGATGGCTGGAATAACAAGGCATATATTTGTATACAAAGTAGTTGCTATGACATCTTTCATTTCTTCAATTTTGTTTTGCGTATAAAAATAAGAAAGGCGAGGAAGAATGACGGTTGTTGCTGTCGCCATAGAGGTAACAATTCGTATTATTCTATTGGCAACTGAATAAAATCCAGTTTGCTTGTCTCCCGAAATAAAACCAAGCATAGTAGTATCAATGGAAGAATTTACAGTTGTTGCAACGGATATAAAGAAGAACATCATTATTGGTTTTAAATGTTTCTTTATATCTATTTTTATGCGCAATCTATAATCTACAAATCTTTTAGAGATAAAAATGCTGAAAATATTTGAACCAACGGAGGAAACAACTGAAATCAACGCATAATTCATATAATCTTCAGGCTTTCTTACGAATATGAAAAGACTTATAAAACTTAAGACATGAAAAACAAAACTTCTTAATGTAACACTTGTTAAATCTTCAACTGCATAAAAGAGCCAGTCAATTCCAATAACTGTAAAAAAAATGGTCGTAGAGAGAATGATTATTAAACTTCTGTAGTCTGCTAATTTATTTACGGTAAAAACAAGTAGAAAAAGAATTGCATAAGAAATGATGCTTGAAATTGTATTCAACGCAAGGATTTCTTTTACAAATTTTGAAAGTTGCCTTTTGTCGTCTCGAATTTTTGCGGCTTCCCTTATTCCATAATTTGAAATGCCAAGCATAGCTATCATTACAAAATAACTTACGATTGATAGTGAAAAATTGATTTTACCTATATTCACCGGTCCCAATATTCTTGACACATATGGAAATGTTATCAACGGAAACAGTAATTCCAAAAAGGTTCTTGTGGCATTGAGGATTGCAGTTGTTTTTAATGATTTTCGCTTTATTTCCATATTTTCACTTTCTGTTAAGAACAAAAACTCCTAAATTACACATCAAAAATCACTGTACAACGGTCGAACTCTCATAAAGAACAAAGAAATCCTGTTTTTTATATAAGTTTTACATTTACCGCCTTGGTACGACCTGCGTCAGATTTCACTTGATATAAAACATCTTTGTTTTTTATTTTCATCGAAATAATAGGTTCAAAATTCATTGCCAACTCCTTAAAATATTTATGACTATTTCAAACATTGCCTGAAAACATTTCACCGCCACCGTTTTTTCTCCATATTTTTCGCCAAAAAAACTCACTGCGTTTTTTTTAAAACTCACAGAGTTTTGCCCGAAAACTCACTGGCTTTTGAAAAAAAACTCACAGAGTTTTCGGAGCAAGCTCACTGGCTTTTCCCCGCCCAACGCATCTCGTCACTCCGTCAAATCCCTTACATCCACGCCGAGCGCATCCGCCAGCCTGATGCCGTCGCTTATGCGCGGCTCCGTCCCGAACTGCCGCATTGAAGAGACCGTCGTCTCCGCCTTTCCCATCGTCCTCGCGATGGCGCGATACGTGAGATTCTTCTGCTGCCTGTACATTTCGACTTTATCCCAAAACGCCGTCTTGGAACTTTCGCATTTTCTCACAGCGCATCTCCCAATTCCACGCGCTCATAGCCAAGTTCCTCCATACTCACGACCTCGTCGCACACGTCGCCGATGAACACGCCGCGCCCGCCTTCCGTCACGCATCGAAGTTTGCCGCTCCAGTCCGAATCCGTCTCTCCACGTGAAAACCGGCATTGATAGACGAGCACGAAGTCATACTCACGCAGACGCGACTGGAGAAGTTGCACGAGCTGCCAGTCCATAGGTCCGCAGACCATGATCTCTTCCTCGCGCCACGAGCCGCCAGCGTCGCTTGTGAGAAAGTCCTTGAATTCCACGAGGCTTTTCTGCATTCCGTCCGAAAGTTCCGTCGCCCCGGCGAGGATTGCGTAGCGTGTCAAAAAATCCTCCTTACAATGTCAATGGTGCGCTTTTAATTTGTCTGTCACTCCAATGAAAAAAATTGACAATTATGTGCATATCTTTAAGTATTATACCTAAAATATTACAATTGTCAATAATTTCGTGCTGATTTTTTGACAATTGTATAATGTAAAAATATGGATTTTTGGGCTCGGCTTGACAATTTAATTGAATTTAAAAATTTGACAAGAAAGGAAGTTGCTGCAAAAGCGAATTTTTCCTACTCCAGTTTTACAAACGGAAGAAAACGCGAGAGCGTACCCGCCGCAGATGTCGCTTTGCGAATCGCGAAAGTTTTGGGTGTTTCAGTCGAGTACCTTTTAGAAGGCGAATTTCCAAAAATCGAAGACGATGGAAATTTACTTGAACTGATAAAAATTTACAGAAAAATTTCGTTAAGAGACAAATCTATCCTTCTTGTTTTGGCAAAAAAATTGGATGAATAAAGAAAAATTTTTTTCACGAATTTTCGTTACGAACTTTTTTCTATGGAATATATTTTTCAATAAAGTCCATTTCGTCAGCAGTGTGCTTTGACATACCACGACGCTTGTGCCGAGGTATGTCAATTTTAAATTTTTCCGCCAAAACCGCTCGCTTAAATGGTTGGATCTAAATACCATTTTGGCTTTCGTTTTGCCGCTTCACTTTCATTGTCGTAGACCATTTTTTTCCACTGTTTGTCCGTGAGGCGATCGTTCATCGGATGCTCAAATTCATAATAATTGAATGTGTAGCCCACCGCGATGCGCTTTCCGCCTTGCTTGTCGTTGAGCGCGACATAAATTCTGTGCGGAATTCCCACCGCCACTTCAAGCACCGAACCGCTTTCCGCGTTCGTAAAAACATCGGCGACCAGTGCCATTTTGAATTGCTCGTTATCATGAGCATAGGTAGCATAAGTTGAAAATGGCATTACGGATTTTGCCAAAAGTTGCGGAATTGTTCCGATCCAATCCAAGTCGTCTTTTGAAACTTTTTCATCTTTCACTTCGGAGGCGACAATATTCAAGGCGCGAAGACAAATCTTTTCAATTTGAGAAACGGCATATTTCGAATCATCATCAAAAAGTTTGTACCGCTCAAAAATATTTTGGAAAACTTTCCATGACACGCAAAGCTCTGTAAAAAATTTCAAATTCGGCTCAATATAATGCACGGGGCTTGGAATTTTGTCCGTGCGATATGTCGGGTTATATCCACCGCCGCCCATTTCGGCAGCAACCATCTTTGTGTACAAAATCGTGTCGTGCTTCAATTCTGCCCAAGTTCCGAGCGAGCTTTCAAGCGACTTGATATTCCAAAGCGGCTTTTCTGTGAAGAAAAATCCTGCGCCTTGTTCGAATTCGGCTTGCGCTTTTGTGAGCGCGAGAACTGAATTGTAATAAGTTTCGCTCCAAAATTTTTCGTCTTTTGAACCGAAGAATTTTTTGAATTTGGCAAGAATCGTTTTCAATTTTTCAAAATTTTCGTCGCTATTTTCAAGAAGCATATCGGCGGAATTTGAGCCGAACGCGCTCGCGATGTCAAGGCCGGAAGCCATCATTCTTCCGAAAAGGCGAGGAGACGTCACGTGCTGGAAAATCCATGCGTCATAAGTGAAACGCTGTCCCAAAAATCGCCAGCCCATCGCGGGCTTTAAGTTTTCTGGATCTGAATAATCGCCTTCGCTTTGATTTGCATAAAACGCGCTTGTGCTTGTGAGGAGCGGAGGTTTTAGTTTTTCGCGCGAAAGGCTTGCGAAGTTGGCGACGTTTTCATCAGAAATCCATTCCAAAACATTTTCCGCGCCCACGGATTTCCAAAGCGGAACTATATCATCAAAGGAAAGGTCGTCGGATTCGCCGATTAAAACTGTAATCGGATCGAAAACGCTTTTCCACAATGCATACAAAGATTCCTCCTGCATAATGATGTCGTTTATGTAAATTCCAATTTTGAACATATTTTGCGCCAAACTTTCTCTGGAATCTGAAGAATCGCGCGAACTTTCGGGAAGCGGAAAATTTATTCTGCCAAACCACATCATCGCCCGAAAATATGTTTTCAGCCTTTCGTTTTGGGTATAGTGGCCGCGCGGCTTGTATTGCGTGTAATCTTCGATGTAAACGCTGCCGTCCGAAAAAGCGAGCGCGCTTGAATCTTGCATTGCGGCGGCTTCGAAAATTTTTTCCACTTCTTCACGAATTTCTTCGCCGTATTCCGAAAGCACCGAATCCTTGTCCGGCATTACTTCTTCGCCATGATCCTCTACGCTCGGGGTGAGTTTCAAAATCGCGCTCGCGACGGCAAAATATTTTTCTGCGATGTTCGCGGTTTCGTTTGAAGGATATTCTTGCAAATCATTTGAAATTTTTTCGCGGAATTTTTCCACAAGCAAAGCCAAGCGCGGAGAAAAAATTTCTTGCTCGACATGTTGCAAAAGCCTGTCAAATAAAAGGTGCTGGCTGTGCGCGAACAAATCCGTCGTGATAAAAAGCGGCACAAGATTTCCTCCCATCCTGTAGCCAAAAGGACGCTTGCGGTGGTTTTTGTAGAGCGCAATCATATCATCCGGGTTGTCTATGTTAAGCCGATATTCTTGTTGCGAGACATTTTGCAAGGCGATGCGATTTTCTTTGAGCGAATTTGCAATTTGCGCGTTGAAGTATTCGTAGCCGCAAAACGGATAAAAATTTTTGAAATACGCAGTATCTTCATCAGTCGCGTGTTGATACAAAAATGAAAGAAGGTTCATTTGGTCGTTCGTAAAATTGTCTTCTTGTCCGCACACATCCGCGCCAAAAACAAAACCCGCTTTTCCTTCATATTCTACCGGATAAAAATAATTGAAATTTTCTTCAAAATGAAAAAGTCTGTCATATTCTCCATCTCCAGATCCAATTTTTTCGCCCGTGCATTTTAGCAGAGCACCTTTCGGAATTTTTATTCCAGCGCGTTTTAAGGAATCAAATTCATCGTCATCTTGCGGAACTTTACTGAACAAAACGCACAAATCATTTCCCGCCACGAGCGTTTTTTCAAAATCCGGCGGCGTTGGAAGATTTGAAAATTCCACTTCGTCATTTAGATAAACGCTGTGCGCCGAATTTTGCGCGTCCTTGCGAAATTGCGACAAGTAGCCGCTTAAATCGATTTTGTCTATATCCTTGTTTATGAATTTTTTTTCATCAATGAAAATTTTATTTTTTGGAAAGGAAGTCTGCTCGTCTTGCGCCGTTTGTTCAACTTGCTCAATTTGTTCTGTTTGTTCGATTTGATTTTCGGGCGAAAGTTCTTCTTTTTTCGAGCATCCGAAAATGAACGCAATCGCCGCGAATATTAAAATTGATTTTTTCATAATTACTCCTAATTTTATTATTGCATATTTTTTTTAATGTGTAAAGTTTTTGCGATGGCGAAAATTCAATTTTGCGCGAGCGTGAATTTTCAAAAAAATTCGCTTTATTTTTCTTGAAAAATGTGCTATGTTTTTTTAAATTCATAATTGGAGGAAATGAAATTATGAAAAAAATTTTTTGTCTTGCAATTTTCGCTTTGCTCGCAGGAATTGCGTTCGCCGAACGCTTGCCGAAAGAAGTGATGGAAATGGCGCGCGAAAAAATCCCCGAAGATGCGCAGCTTAAAAATTCCAGCTTCAAAGACAATGAGTACGAATTGCTTTTTGTCGATGGCGCGAAGTCAACTTACAAAATCGAAATCGATAAAATTGGAAACAATTTGTCGCTCAAGGAAATTAAAATCGAAAGCCGCGCGCCAGCGGAATCCAAAAATATAAAATTGGAAGCGGAAGATGTGGAATCACTTTTGCGCGAAAAATTTCCCGAAGCTACAAATTTTAAAATCGAATTGGATTACAATCGAAACGGCCGCGCGAAATATGAAGCCGAATTTTTCACGGACGAATACAAGGCGGAAGTCGAAATAAATCCGTTCACCGGCGAATTTTCCCAGCAGGAATTTGAATATTATTTCGAATATGACTCTTTGAAAAATTAATATTTTTTCGCGCTTTCTTTTTTAGAAAAAAATTGTCTTGAATGTCATAAATTTTTTTCTTGACAAATTCGTGCATTCTCACGTACACTAAATAAACAATTGTGAAATTAATATTTCGCAATTGTTTATTTTTATGGAGGAAATTGAAAAAATGCTCAACATAAACAATAACACCGCGAACATGAAGCGCGAAATTTTGGTGCGAATCGCGAAGCTTCAGCTCGAAGGGAAGCTCGAAGAAGGCGTGCACTTTATTCCGCGTGAAATGGTTCCTCGCGATGCTAAGCCGATTCGCTGCTGCGTTTTCCATGACCGCGAAATAATCCGAATGCGCACAATCGCGCGAATGGGAATTTCCGTGGAAAACATCGACGAAGAGCGAACGCTCGCATCGTTCGCCAAGGAAGCATTGGAGCGTCCCAAACCGACATGGCCCATGCTCACGGTTTTGCACGAAGCCTGCAATGCTTGCGTCAAGGCTCACTACATGGTGACGAACGCATGCCAAGGATGCGACGCGCGTCCATGCATGGTGAATTGCCCGAAAAATTGCATCCATGTGGAACACCATGCGCACATCGACGAAAGCGCGTGCATAAATTGCGGAAAATGCATGGAAAATTGTCCGTATCACGCAATCATAAAAATTCCTGTTCCGTGCGAAGAGGCGTGTCCTGTCGGCGCGATTTCAAAGGACGAAAGCGGCCGCGAAAAAATCGATTACCACAAATGCATATTTTGCGGAAACTGCATGCGCGAATGTCCGTTTGGCGCGATGATGGGAAAAAGCCAGCTCGTTGACGTGATAAAACATTTGATGAAAAAGTTCGAAGCGAATTCTAAAATTGCAAATTCCGAAAATGCGAATTTGCAGGAAAAAAATTCAGCGAACGAAAATTCAATTTCGGAAAATCCTCCAAAAAAAATTGTCGCGCTTTACGCGCCGGCAATCGCCGCTCAATTCAAGGCAGCTCCCGGACAATTGGAAGCCGCGCTGAAAGCCGCCGGGTTCGACCGCGTGTGGGAAGTGGCCATCGGAGCGGACATTTGCGCCGACAACGAGGCACGGGAATTTGAAGAGCGCATGGCACGCGGCGACAAGATGATGACATCTTCATGCTGCCCCGCCTATGTCCGAGCCGTGCGCCGCCATGTTCCCGCGTTGGCGGAATGCATTTCCGAAACGAAAACTCCAATGCATTACACGGCGGAACTTGCAAAAAAAGCCGACCCCGGCTGCATCACGGTTTTTATCGGACCTTGTCTCGCAAAACGCCGCGAAGGTTTCGACGATGAAATGGTTGACTACGTTTTGAGTACGCTTGATTTAGAATCGCTTTTCATCGCAAAAGAAATCGACGTTTCAAAAATGCAGCCAGAAGAAACTTCGATAATTCCCACGGCAAGCGGAAGGAATTTCGCAAAAAGTGGCGGAGTCGCGGAAGCAGTGGAAGTTCGCCTCAAAGACAAGTCGATTCTGCGCGCGGCAAAAATCAACGGCCTCACAAAAAGCGGAATGAAAATGCTCAACGCTTATGGAATGATCAATTCCGGAAAAATTCCATCGAAGCCCGACACGCCGAATCTCATCGAAGTGATGGCATGCGAAGGCGGATGCATCGGCGGTCCGAGCATTATCAAAAATGTCAAGGAAGCCGAAATCCAGTTGCAAAAATATGTCGAAGCGGGAGCCGCCAACACAACTAACGGAGGAACGAAATGAAAATCTTGATTTTAAACGGAAGTCCGCACAAAAACGGAACGACATATTCCGCAATCCGCGAAATGGAAAAAATCTTTTCCGAAAGCGGCGCGGAATTCGAAATAATTCACGTGGGTGCGAAAGACATTCGCGGATGCGTCGCGTGCTATTCGTGCGGAAAAACCGGGCGTTGCGTGTTCGATGACGCGGTGAACGAAATCGCGCCGAAATTCCAAGAAGCTGACGCGCTCGTCGTGGCAAGTCCCGTCTATTACGCTTCGGCAAACGCCACGCTGATTGCGCTGCTCGACAGACTTTTTTTCAGCACGCATTTTTCGAAAACGATGAAAGTCGGTTGTGCAGTCGTGGCGGCAAGGCGCGGCGGAATCACATCGACATTCGACGAACTCAACAAATATTTTTCCATCAGCGGAATGCCAATCGCTTCGGGACAATATTGGAACGGACTTCATTCGCCCGATTCCGAACTCGGCCAGCAGGACGAAGAAGGCTTGCAAATGATGCGGACGCTCGCGCGTAATTTGGTTTTTCTCGTTAAGTCAATCGCGCTGGGAAAAGAAAAATTTTCGCTTCCCGAACAAGAGCCGAAAATCGCGACGAACTTTTGCAGGAAAATTTAAAATGTCACATATTACAACTATAATTCCAACGCCTTCGGATTTTAAACGCATTTTACTTATTTTGCTCGCCGCCGTGATTTTTTCTGTGAACATGGTTTCTTTCGTCTATGTTGCGGAACTTTTTCCGGGTGGCTTTTCGGGCATTTCACTTTTGATTCAGCGTGCAAGCGAAAAATTTTTCGGCATAAATATTCCATACACGCCGCTTTATTTGCTTTTGAATTTTTTTCCAGTTTTTATAAGTTTCAAATTTATCGGAAAAAAATTCACATTGTTTTCGCTTTTGATGATTGTGTTTTCTTCGATTTTTATAGACGCATTTCCAAAATTTGCGATTACGGCTGATCCACTGCTTTGTTCGATTTTTGGCGGAATAATAAACGGAATGGCAGTTTCTCTTTGCTTGCGAGCGGATGCGACTAGCGGCGGCACAGATTTTATCGCAATTTATTTTTCGGAAAAACGCGGCGTCGATATGTGGAATTATATTTTTGGTATGAATGTTTGCGTTTTGGCAGTCGCGGGAATTTTGTTCGGCTGGGACAAGGCTCTCTATTCGATTATTTTTCAATTCAGTTCCACGCAAGTTTTAAATCGACTTTATCGCCATTATCAAAAAGTCACGGTGCTCATAATTACGGAAAAATCCGATGAAGTTTACCAGGCAATAAAAGAAACGACAAATCACGATGCCACCAAATTTACCGGAACAGGCTGCTATAAAAATTCAATGAAAACAATGCTCTATACAGTCGTTTCCGCCGATGAAATCGGACAGCTCAGCAAAGTTTTGAAAAAAATTGATCCGGCGGCGTTTATAAATGTTTTACATACAAAAGAAATTTTCGGAAGATTTTTCACCAAAACAAAAGATTAAATTAATGTCGAAATTTGCGATAAAAAGTCAAAGATTTTATCGCAAATTTTACAAAAAATCATAAATTGTGATAAAAAATATCGCAATTTGCGATAAATTGCAATCGCGAAAAAGTACTGCTTGCGATAAAAATCAAAAAGTATTGCAAAATTTGCAAAAAATCATCGCAATTTGCGATAAAAAATCAAAAATTTTATCGCAAGTTTTCGCAAAATTCAAATTTAATTAAATCCGCCGGAAACGATTCGGAATTTTGGCGTGGTTTCCCAAATATCGCAAATTTTTTCAAAATTTTTGCTTGGCTCGAGCATCAAATTTGCGATAGAATCCAATTCTTCGAATTCTGCTTGCGATAAATCGAAGTTCTTTTCGACGATGTATCGCGGAGAATGCCAAAAGAAAATTTCGTCGTTCATCAGCGAATGCAAATCGTAAAAAAGCGATTGCAGCGCGGCACGCATTCCGTGCGTTGGCGGAACGGACGCATATTCCAAAGCGTTATCGCAAATTTCTTTGTTGCGAATTTTCAAATATGATTGCGCGCCAAAAAGAAATTTATCGCAAGGAATGTCGGCAAAATCGAAATCCAAATTTTCAACGCAACAATCCGCGTCGGTCAAAATCCATCGATTTTCTTTATCGCAAAATCTTTCGCAAATCCAATGGTCGTGAAAAATGCCGTCATTGGAAATATACGGCGCGAATCCGCTTCGTGCCCGCGCGGGAATTCCTTTCGCCTTTAAAATCGCGGTCAGAAGAATCGCCTGCTCGCGGCAAGTGAGATGCATTTTGTTTTGGATTTTTCGCTGGCAAGAATATTCATTTTCTCGGCGAAGCAATTCCGCCAAAATGCTCAATGCCGTGGGAAAACGCTCGTTTTCAAAAAGCAAACTGTCGCACGGAATCTGCGTCATGTCGCCGTGAAAAGTTTGCTTTTGTCCGCCGCATTTCATTATCGCAACCGGATGAATTATTTGATGACGCTGCAAAAGGCAAAGTTCGCGAATGTCGTCCGGCAAGGCTTGCGCAAAATTTTTGTAAAGCCCAAGTTCAGTGAAACAACTGGTTTTTTTGTAAAATTCAATTTCATTCATAAAGCAATTCTCGCGGAAAAAATTTTTAATGTCAAGCAAAATTTCGAAAATAAAAAAATTTCGAGGAAAATTTTGTATTCCGAAGATTACAATTTATTTCAAAATGTAATAGACAATGTTTCCGCTTCTCGAAACTACTAATCCGTGATTCACAGTTACAAGCCACGCCACGGTTTTGCTTGCGGTTCCAGAATCGAAGCCTCTTCCAATAAAATATTTTTTCAATTCTTCTTCTGTCCAATTGTGTTTGAATTCTGCGCCTTCGTTTTTTAAAGTTTGCGCCATTTGTGAAAATTGTGCATTTGAAAATTCTACAGGGATGTATTTTCCGTCGTATAACGTTATTCCAAAAGTTTGTTGAAAATCGTCCGCTGTTGTAATGTACGCCCAAACAGTGTACGTTTCTTCTTCCGAGCCACTTTGACATCCGAGCAAAAACATTGCCACGAGAAAAATTTCAATAAAAAATAATTTTTTCATTTGTTTCCTCCGAAGCAAGATGATTAAATATAATCACTTTTGAAAAGTATATAATTGTAAAAGATAAAAGTCAAGAAAATTAATCAAAAGCTTTGCGAATCCGACAAAAAATCCGTCCTCGCGCTTATCGCCGAAATGAAAAAACACAAATTGCGATAATTTTTTTGCGGAAAATTTGTTATAATGAAAATAAAAATGAAGGCGGCGGAAATGTCGCGAAAATTTTGGCGAACGCTTTAGAGGAAAATGAAATGAAAATTGCGGTTTGTTTTTCAAAAGAAGACGAGAAAATTTTTCAGCATTTTGGACACACGAAATTTTTTAAATTTTATGAAATCGCGGGCGGAAAAATTTCCGCTTTGGAAATCGTTGACGTTGGCGGCGCGGGACACGAAGCACTCGCGGATTTTTTGAAGGCGCACGAAGTGAGCGCGCTCGTTTGCGGAGGAATCGGTGGCGGCGCAGTGTCCGCGCTGAATTCTGCGGAAATCGAAATTTATGCCGGAAATTCTGGCGCGGCAGACGAAGCGGCTCGTCTTTTGGCGGAAGGAAAATTGCAAAAAAATTCCAGCGCGAATTGCAATCATCACTTACATAATGAACAAAATCATGGCGGACAATGCGGCGAAGTTCCAAAATTGAATTTGAAACTTTTTTAGAAATTCGAAAAAGTGATTTGCTGATTCGTGCCGAATTTTTTCATTCCCATGATCAAAACAAAATCCTGAAAACTTTCGAGCCGCGCTTTTCCGACCAAATCTTTTTTCTTCCTTGCGGAATCGAATCAATTTCATCGGCGACAAATCCCAATTTTTCAAACCAATCCGCAGTCTGCGTCGTCAAAATGAACACGGATTTTGCGCCGCAGGATTTTGCTTTTTCCAGCAAAAAATTTATCATTTTCGGACCCACGCCAATATTGCCGTATGCTTCGTCCACCGCGACGGAATAAATTTCCATTTGGTCACCGTCATATTTTTTGAGCGCGGCGCATGCGTGGATTCCGCCATCTACATTGTATACAATATAATTGTATAATTGAGATTTTAGTTCTTGAAAATTTCGCGGCAAAAGAATTCCGCTTTTTACGAACGGACTCATCAGCGAAAGCACGGACGGAATATCGTCGTCGCGCATCGGGCGCAAATCGCCGTAGCCGTTATTGAAAATCATCGTGCCGCTTCCGATTGCGGAAAAAATTTCGCATGGCAAAATTCCTTCGGAGTTTCCGTCTAAAATGTGAATTCGCGAAACGTCATTTTCGCAGGCGTTTTTCGCAAGCTTGAAAATTGCCAGCAATTTTTCTTTGCGCGGAATTTTTTCGGAATTTAAATCCGAATTCAATTTCAGAATTTTCGATAAAATTTCCACGTTCATCGCAGGAACATTTCCTTCTTGCGACAAAGCGATTTCATTCGGCAAAGAAAATTCTTTTCTTGAAATTTGCGCGTCAGGAAAAATGAAAAAAAGTTTTTCGGCTTTGAGATGAATCGCAATTTGCGCCGCGAGTTCCGTCGAAGAAATGTTGTATGGCTTTCCTAAATCGTTCCAGCCGATGCAAGGAAAAATCGGAACGAAACCATTTTCCAAAGTTTGCTTGATTGCGTCGATTTTGATTTTGTCGATTTCGCCCGCGCTGCCAAAATCCGTTCCGTCGATGATTCCTTTTCCGCGCGCCTTTACCCAATTTCCAATCACCGCCGTAAGATGCTCGCCGGCGAGAATGTTCATAATATTGTTGGCAACGTCAAACGCCGCATTTTTTATCGCGGGCATCGCGCGCTCGTTTGTTACGCGAAAGCCGTTTTTGATTTGCCACGAAATTTTTTGTTCTTCGAGCGCGTTGTTGATTTGGCCGCGCGCGCCGGGCACGATGATTACTTTTATTCCCGCTTCGTGAATCAGACTGATG
This sequence comes from uncultured Treponema sp., assembly GCA_947178095.1. Taxonomy (GTDB): domain Bacteria; phylum Spirochaetota; class Spirochaetia; order Treponematales; family Treponemataceae; genus Treponema_D. Next base: position 2,429 of record CAMWWZ010000015.1, on the reverse strand, counting down.
TCGTGAATGTGGCTTGGCAAAAGCGGCGAGCTTATAATTTCGTCGTCGATGTGAATTACGGCAAGCGCGTTTTTGAAAACTTTGATGTAATTTATGACATCGCGAATTTGATTCGCCTTTTCAGTGATTTCCCGCATGATTTTATTTTAGCGCAAATTTTCTTTTGAGTAAATACAGCCGCAATAATCTTGGCGGTACAATCCGTATTTTTTTGAAAGTTCCAAACTGCGCTTGAAACCGTTTTGCTTTTTAAAATCCGCGTACAAATATTTTGTATGAAAATTTGCGGCGACATTTTTAAAATCGATTTTAAATGATGAAGAATTTTTTTCGCGAAAATTTTCGTTTTCATTTTCCGAAAAATTTTCTGCCCGTGTTTTGCTTTGCGCGATTTTTTCCAAATTATTTTTTTCGAGTTCTGCGCCAATCTCATTTATTTTTTGCGCGTCTTTGTGCGGGCTTATCGAAAGCGTTGTCGTGAAAAAATCGAATTTGTTTTTTTGCGCAAAATCGAACGCGCGTTCCATCCGCAATTTGTAGCAGCGAAAACAACGTTCGCCGCGTTCGCGCTCGGTTTGCAAATTGTCGCGTTCAGCTTGCACGGCATCGAAAAATTCTTTTGGAAAATATTCGGTTTCCACCAAATTAAAATTTTCGCCGTCCGCGTCTGCAGAAAATTTTGGTAAAAAATTTTTCAGCTCGTTCAACCTCCGCGCGAATTCAGTTTGCGGATGAATGTTGGGATTATAATAGAAAATCGTGATTTCAAAAAATCGGTGCAAATATTCGAGAACGTATGAAGAGCACGGCGCACAACACGCATGCAAAAGAAGCGAAGATTTTTTTCCTGTGCGAAAAATTTCTTTTTGGATTTCTTCGATTTTCGCGGAAAGCCATTGCGCGTAATTTTGCATAATTTATTCTAACAAAAATTTTTTTGCTGCGCAATATTAATTGCCAAAATTTTAATTTGACTTTTGCAAATGAATTTTTTAAATTTAAAATAGATTGAGTTAGACAGGATTCAATTTAATTTTGTACGACTTGAATTTTCATTGCTGAAAAAATATGGAGATTTTTATGGAACAATTTGATGTTGCGATAATCGGAACTGGGCCTGCTGGCTTGAGTGCCACGCTCACTTTGAAATTGCGTGGAAAAAACATTTTGCTTTTTGGCGAAAAAAATCTCAGCAGAAAAATAAATGCCGCGCAAGAGATAAAAAATTATTTGGGTTTGCCAGACGTTTCCGGCGAAACGCTCCGCAAAAAATTTTTGGCGCATCTTTCGGATATGAAAATTGAAATCACCGAAGAAAGAATAAAAGCGATTTATGCGATGGGAAAATATTTTTCGCTGCAAGGCGCGGCGCAAAAATACGAAGCAAAATCTGTAATCCTTGCGACTGGAGTGATCGTGCAAACGCCTCTTGATGGCGAGACAGAATTTTTGGGACGCGGCGTAAGTTATTGCGCGACTTGCGATGGAAATTTTTACAAAGGAAAAAATATCGCCGTCGTTTCATATTCGCAGTCGGAAGAAAACGAAGCGATTTACCTTGCGGGAATTTGCGATAAAATGATTTACTTTCCAATTTATAAAAATTGCGAATTGGACAAATCGAAATTTCCAAATATTGAAATCATTCGGGAAATTCCCAAAAAAATCGAAGGCGGAATGAAAGTTTCAAAAATTATTACGGAAAAAAATTCTTATGATGTCGATGGGGTTTTCATTTTGCGCGAAAATATTTCCGCAGGCACGCTTGTTCCTGGTCTTGCGATGGATGGTGCGCACATAAAAGTGGATCGCGCGATGCGCACGAATATTTCAGGTTGCTTTGCATGCGGCGATGCGACAGGTAAGCCGTATCAATATATCAAATCCGCTGGAGAGGGAAATGTTGCCGCCCTTTCCGCCGTGGATTATCTTGCAGGCAATGAATAGATTTTGGAAAATTGAAATGCCAAAATCATCAGGAGGAAATTATGGTAAAAAAAATCAATCAAAGCGAATTCGCGCAAACCAAAAATGACGAAGTTGCGATAGTGGATTTTTCCGCGACTTGGTGCGGCCCGTGTCAAATGCTTGCTCCGATTATGGAAAAACTTTCCGATGAATATGCGGGGCGCGTTTCGTTCTACAATGTGGACGTTGACGAAAATCCCGCGCTCGCCCAGCAGTTTGGAGTCGTGAGCATTCCGTTTGTCGCGATTTTCAAAAAAGGCGAAGTTATCGCAAATCAAGTTGGCTTTGTGCCGGAAGAAAATTTTAAGAAATTCATTGATTCGAAAATTTAATTTATCGCAAGTGATGCAAAATTTGCGATAAAACGCAAACTTCTATCGCAAATTTTGCAACTTCATAAATTGTTTTATTATAAAAATAGCCGAGCCCCCGAGACACGCAGAAATCGGGGATTGGGCGGT
>CAMWWZ010000014.1 GCA_947178095.1 uncultured Treponema sp. | reverse complement strand
AATGCAACTTTCCCATACTGATTCATGCGGGACCCGACCCATTCGAACTACCCTCGCTCTTCGCGCCGCTCATCGAGGCGTACCCGCGGGTCACGGTGCAACTGGCGCACTGCCGCCCCCTTGATGAGACGCTCGCCATGCTGGAAAGGCATCCCAACGTCGTCTGCGACACGGCGTTCGCTCCCGAAGGGGCGGTGCGGGAAATCCGCGCAGCGGGCTTCGGAAGCAGAATCCGCTTCGGCTCGGACTTTCCGATCACGCACTACCTAGCCTGCCGCCCAGACCACGACCCCAGCGAAGAGGAGTTGATTCAATTTTTGCTAAACAAGGATGGCGCGAATGTTCCACACTGATGAGAAATGACAATACATAAGCGAGTTCTGCCGCAAACTTCAAACGCCCGCCCATGACTCCGTGCTTGCGAATTTTTTTTAATTTTCGCGAACTTTTTTATATATTATTTTGTGACGCAATGGACACGTCAAAAAAACAGCGATGGAGGAAACATGGGAAAAAAGGATGAAGCCATCACAATGACATTCACTGTGAACGGCGTGGCAATGGAACGGCTCGTGACAATCGGAGATGTGGAAGAATACGACGAAAGCGGGAACAAAATTTACTACAAATATTCTCGCGACTACGAAGTGTGGAGTGAGTACGATGAGAACGGAAACTGCGTCCACTTTAAAAATTCGCACGGATTTGAATGCTGGAAGGAATATGACTCGCGCAGAAACATTACGCACAGCAGATGCTCGGACGGCAATGAAGAATGGTTCGACTACGACGGGAACGGAAACAAAATCCTTTATAAGGACGAAGCTGGCAACGAGGGAAGGTGGAAGTATGACGAACAAGACAGGCTCATATATTCCTCTTTGGAATTTGAAACTTGGTATGAATACGATGCAGACGGAAACAATATCCACACCAAAATATCCAACGGCAAAGAATACTGGTACAAATACAATGCGCAAGAAAAATGCATCTATCAGCGCACGCTCAAAAAAAAGTACAAGCCCAACTGGGTTACAATGAGCGCAAAGACGAGAGATTTATTATGCAAGGATTTATTGATTGAAGAATGGTGGGAGTACGACAAAAACGGAAATGGAACTCACTACAAGAGCAGCTATGGCAGCGAGAAATGGCGGAAGTACGACGCGAACGGAAACCAAATCTACTGGAAGGATGAAAAGGGAAACGAAGAATGGTACGAATACAGAGCGAACGGAATTCTCCTGAACATCAAAAGTCGCACACCCAATGGAAAAGAAAAACTTTGGGAATACGATGAGCGCGGAAACAGGACGCACTACGTTGATGCGCATGGCAATGAGGTATGGGATGAATACGATGAGCACGGAAACCATGTTCACCAAAAGGATTTCGAACTCGGCGAAAGATGGTGGGTATACGACTTTTGGCAGAACGGAAAAATAAAGCGGTGCGTAGAATACATACTTGTTGATAATGATAACACGAACTGCGCATCATACAAACAAAAATTTTTGGAGGAAGAAAATGAAACAGCAGGACAATCCCGTTGTCCAAAAGGCATTCAGCGTCAACGGAAGAACAATGGAAAAGAGAGTTGTATTTATCGGAATCGAAGATGAGTATGACGAAAACGGAAATCTGATTTATCATCGCTATGCTCCAGGCAACGAGAATTTGATTGGAGCGTCTTTTGAAACACAGTACGAATACAACGAGAACGGAAAGCCAGTCCACATCGTATACAAAGACAACGAGAATGACGAAGATATGCGTGAAGAATGGTATGAGTACGATGAAAAAGGAAAGTGCGTCCACAAAAAAGATAATTACTGGCATGAAGTTTGGTACGAGTTCGACGCGAACGGCAACGAAATTCGTTCCAAAAATTACGACGGCATTGAGACAAAAAACGAATTCGATGAAAACGGAAGGCGCGTGCACAGCACAGGACCTGATGGCGAGGAATGGTATGAATATGACGAAAAAGGAAATCTCATTCTCATAAAAGATGAAAGCGGCGAAATTATAGACAAAAATATATATGAATACGATGAAAACGAAAACCTCGTCTACAAGGAAGTCGGCGACTGGAAAGAATGGTACGAATACAACGAAAACAAAATCACAAGCCGCCGCCGCAAATCCACAATCGGCGGTATAGAATGCTATGAAGAATACGATGAAGACGGATTCCTCATTCACCGCAAATACTGCGAAGGTTTGGAAGAAAAAGATTTTTGGTACAAGTACAAACTTTGGGAAGATGGAACGATAAAACAACGCATCAGGTACATGGCGGTCGGCGAAAATTGATTCGTGCGTGTGTTTGCAGTTGTCAGAAAAATATTTTTTTTATCTTTTGCAAATTTTTTTATATATTATTTTGCAGCACAAAAGAGAGCACCGCCGCTTCAGCATCTTACTTGTGTCAGAGCGAGCAACAAAAAATTAGTTGTGGAGGATGTATGGAAAAACAGGATAATTTATTCACCAAGACGTTCATCGTGAACGGCAAGACAAAAGAGCAAATTGTGAAGCTCGGAAAAATCGAAGAATATGACGAGGCAGGGCGGCTCGTGCATGTCACGAATTTCAGCAGCCACGGTAAAAAAGAATTCTACGAAGTTTTCAGAGAATACGACGAACTCGGAAACCTCATCCACTGCAAGGCTTCCGATGGCACTGAATGGTGGTGGGAATACGACAAGAACGGCAGAAAAATCCGTTACTGGCAGAACGCATATCCAATGGAGGAACGTTGGAAATACGATGAAAAAGGCAACGAAATTTACTACAAGGATTTTACCGGCCTTGAATACTTTAGCGAATATGACAAGAACGGAAACCAAATCCACGAGAAATGTTCCGACGGCGAAGAATATTGGTACGAATATGACGAGCGTGGAAATCTCGTTCACCAAAAATGTCCGGCTGGCAGAGAATGGTGGCACGAGTACGACGAGAACAGAAATGAACTGCGCCGCAAATCCAATGACGGTTATGAACATCTCTACGAATACGATGCCAAAGGGAACCTGATTTACCACAAGTATTTTGATGGCAAGAAAACCAGTGAGACTTGGAAAGAGTACGATGAGCAGGGACACGAGATTCATGTGAAGGAATCTAATGGCATTGAATGGTGGTGGGAATATGATGAAAAAGGCAACAAAATCCACGAATGGGATTCCAACGGTCCCGCCCACGAACATTGGTATGAGTACGAGTATCACGAAAACGGAAAGCACAAAAAAATCATCGAGTACAACGTGATATAAAAAATACGTCCCAAAAGTTTGTTCGACTATAGGGATGCAAGCCAAACGCAAAAACATCAAGGGAAAATAATGGAAAATCAACAGAACGAAACCTTCAAAAAAACATTCACCGTGAACGGCGAGACCACAGAAGAATTGGTAAAGCTCTATGAGTTCATCGAGTACAACGATAGCGGCAAAGAAATTTGTCACCGCTACTACAAGGGAAAACGCCATCATCCGGACGACTTTGAATTTTTTTTCGAATACGACGCGGACGGAAAGAAAATTTGGCACGATTACGATGCGGAATGCTTTGAAATCTGCCGCGAATACGATGCAAACGGAAACGAAATTCATTGCAAAAAGTCAAACGGTTATGAACATTGGCTTGAGTACGACGAGCGCGGAAACCGCGTCCAAGGCGAAGTCGCCATGAACGGAGTGCTTCAAAAAAAAGAATGGTATGACTGCGATGAACGCGGACATATCGTCCATTGGAAACAAGTTGATCAAAACTCCGAAGTGTACGAAGAATGGCTCGAATACGACAAAAACGGAAAATGCACGAGCCTGCGCGATTCTGACGGTTTGAAAAAACGATACGAGTACGACGAGAACGGCAACAAGACTTACGAGTGGTACTGGCTCGGAAAACTTGAGCACCACTACGAATACGACGCAAAAGGAAGACGCGTTCTTGAAAAACGAAAAAATCGCGTTTGGCGGCAGTACGAATATGACGAAAACGACCGCTGCATCCGATGCTGGAAAAGTTTCGGCGGAGAAGAGCGATTCAAATATGACGAGAACGGCAGGCTCATTTACCGCAGCGACAACACAAGTGACTTACAATTTTTTCTAGAAGAATGGCGCGATTACGATGAAGCGGGGCGCGAAATCCGCCGCACATATCGCACCAATTCCTACGAAGAAACGCGCTGGTGCGAGTACGAATATCACGAAAATGGCGAACTGAAAACGCTCACCGTCTATAGGCATCACAAAAAATTGAAAAAAGATGATGACGATAACAAGAAAACGATTGCAAAGTCGGAGGTCAATTTTGATGAGCTGGAAGAAAATCTCGGGCAATGACGGGCGGAATTCCGCTTTCCTTGACACCACTAGTCATATCAAAATATTTCATGCTATACTGGATAAATGAGCATTGACTTAAACAGGACATTTTCGATGAGGACGCAGATTCTCACGGGCGTGGCATGCGGATTTCTTGAGCTGCTTGCGAATTCCTTGCAAAAATATTTCAATTCCATGCCGCTTTTCATCGACACGCTTTTTACTATAACCGCGTCCTTTTTCGGCGGAATTTCTGGAATCATCTCGGCAGTGATGTACCATTTCCTTTCCAAGGTGCTATACGCGCACACATTGCTCTCGCTCTCATGGACTGCCGTCTCACTGACCATCGTGCTTATCATAAGGCTGTACGTTCGTGCGAGACGCGAGTTTACGGCGATCGACATTGTGCTGCTTTCGTTCATAGTCGGAATCTCAATTAGCGCGGAAGGTGCGCTCATATCTTGCATACTCCATATATTTACGGACTATCGCGAAGATATGCCCGTGCGCCAAATGTATTTTTTCCTAAAAAGCAATGGAATACCGATGTTCATTTGCGCTCTGCTTCCACGAGTTCCAATAAATTTGCTGGACAAAGGAATTTGCGTTCCACTCGGATTCTTTGTATATACTGGAGCGCGAAGATTCATACCTGCGCAAAAAAATAATTCATGCGAGGTATGTTGACAGGATATGCGAAATCGCGTTTTTTTACGAACAGAAAATTTTTTTTCATAGATGCTTATACGAACAATGCGTCTACCCCCCCCCCACTTACCATTTAAATTCATCGAAATGATAAGTTTCACCTGTGTGCCAATGTCGGAGTTGCTTTTTATGACAAGTTCCGCGTTAAGCATGGCGGCGCGGCTTTTCATACCGCAGATTCCAAGTCGCGTTCCAGTCTCGTCATTGCGGAGCATTTCCGCACCGCGCTCTGATTCCGTGCCGTCAAAACCACGCCCATCGTCGCTCACAATAAAAATGAGTTTTCCGCCATCCTCTTCCCGCGCAATGACGCTGATTTCCTCCGCGCCCGAATGTTTGACTGCGTTCGTAATTGATTCCTGCACTATTCTAAAGATGTGGAGTTTCTGTCCTGCGGAAAGCCTCTGATACAATTCGCTCGGCTCGGCGTAGAACGTGCATTTCATTGCGCCGCTTTTTTCCACGTTCGCACAATGTTCAGAAAGAAGGGAGGTGAAGTCCACGCTCCCGATTTCAGGCGGGGCAAGGTTGCGCACAATCTGACGCGCCGCCGTTATCGTGCGTTCGGATAGCATTATGATTTGACCGGAAGTTTCCCGTTCCTCGGCGCTGAGATGCTCGCTTCCGTTGAGTTTTCGCGCGTACAATAAGACTGTGCGAATGTCCTGCATTACTGTATCGTGCAAATCGCGAGAGATTCTGCCGCGCTCATTTTCTTCCACCTGCGTGGTCGTGCGAATGACAAGCCTACGACGCTCGTTTTGTTCCGCAAGCCGCTTGAATTCTCCCACGCGCAACGCATATTCAAGCCCGATTATCACAACAAGAATTCCGAGTACGGATATGGCGGAGAGCAAAAATACGAACGGCATAAAGTACGAACGCGAATTCTCGAAAACGCTTTTCATAAAATCTGTCATGCAGAGAATGAGCGATGCGCAACATGCACGCCATGCATTTTCATCGCCATCGCGGATGAAAAGCAGCGCGTCTTTTACGAGGGATTCCGCGCACTTCATGCGCTCGCTCACATCGTCTCCGCTATCGCCGTGTTCTTCAAGATAGATGTCGCTCGCGCAATAAGCGGCAATCTCTTTTTCAAGGTCAATCAGTTCGTCTTCTAAAAAATTTCCAGGAACATCGCCGCTGTGCTCCCATGCGGAAAGAAAACGCTTCCACGCATCAAAGAGCGATTCTTCTGCGTAGCGAGTTTTCGCGAAAATCGAAGATGGAATAAGAATTGCGAGCAAAATGACAGCGGCGTGCTTCATCTTCATCACCCGAGTTTTTTAATAAGTTCGGCGCGATTCTTGCAGCCTAACTTGTCATAGATGACGCTCACGTAATTTTCGAGCGTAGTGATTTTTATGCCGAGCGTCGCGGAAATATCCTCGTTGCTCAATCCTTCGGCGATGAGCCTGACTGTCTGCCTTTCGCGCTTTGTCAACACGGAAAGTGCCGAACGAGTCTCAAGGACATCCACCGCAAGATCAGGCTGGATAAAAGTGCGCCCGCTTGCCACAGTGTCAAGCGCGTGCAGGAGCATGCTTTCATTGCTCACCTTCGAAACGAATCCTCGCGCGCCCACATCCGCGCCCATTGCTTTTTCGATGCACGCGCCAGTGTCGTGGCTTGAAAATACGACGGAGCGAATTCCCGCGTCAAGCAACATTCGAACTGCCATATAGCCATTTGAAGCAATCGCGCTTCCGTCGTCTCCTTTAAGTTGTATGTCCACCACGGCAATCGGTGCTTTCTCCCTGTCTTTCTTGCCGAATTGCTCGATGATGCTCGGAAGATCGTCCATGCTTTCACCTTCCGCCACGACGCGCCATCCGCCATGTTCGGCAAGATATGCGGCGATTCCCTTGCGCAAAAACACATGGTCGTCGATCAAAATCAAATCCTTCATTATAGTGAGTATAGCACAAATACGTTGCAATGTAAGCAAATATAATTCACGAAAAAACAGTGAGTTCACTCACGGATTTACAATGAGCAAGTAAACTTTCATATAAATCGAAGTGCTGTTAAACTATGAAAGACAATTTTCGGCAAAAGTAAAACTCAAGAAAAAAATGAATTAGAGCGAATTTATTTTAAAATTTTTAGAACTTTTTTTATATATTATTTTATAAGAAACCACAGGAGGTATTTCTATGAACAGCGAAAACGAAACGGCAAAACTTGAGGAATGGGCGCACGAGGAGATGGAACGCCTTTTTTCCGAAGCGGACGAAAAGTACATGGGCATGATTGAAGAGTATGTCGCAGGCGGATTCTGCGAAACACTCGCGCGGCTCGCCATCTATTTGGGCAAGGAACGCGCGGAAAAGGCACTCGGAAAACTTTCGGAAGAAACGCGCGCGGAGATAGAACGGCGAATTGATGCGCTTGGCGACAAAACTCGCCGCACCGATCCAGAAATCGTTCTTGAAGCCGGACATGTTTTGGAAAAAGCAGGCGTATCTTCAAAAATGATGGCGGACTCCGTGATAAGCAGCGCAGGACAAAAAGTGCTTGCCGCACTCTATCATGAAAGCGACACTCTATTCGCCCGCAATCCCGTCCTCGCGGCGAGCATCGAAAGATACACGTTCCTCTTTGAAGACATCGCGCACATTGACGATCGCGCAACTCAGAAAATACTACGAGAAGTTGAAGAAGTGACTCTTGCAAAGGCGTTGCGGGGAAAGAACGCAGAAGCGGTGCGGGAAAAAATCTACCAAAATATGTCGAAACGCGCGGCAGAGATGCTGAAAGAAGATATTGAGTTTATGGGACCTATCCCAGTACGTGAAGTCGATGCCGCGCAGAAAAAAATCCTCGACATAATCAGACGCTTGGAAGAATGCGGAGAAATTGTCATCATAGACCGATTTGAAGAATTAATCTGAATTTACTCGCGCGATTTGCCACGCCATTTATTTTATGGAAAAAACAAATGTATAACGTTCTGTACATTCACGGATTCAATGGTTCGCCCGACGGCTCGACAGGGAGCTTTGTCAAAGAATATTTCAGTGAAGAAAAAGTCGTCGCGCCAAAATTCGAATTGCTCGAGTGCAAAAAAACGCTCGCCGAAATCAGGCAAATCATCCACATCGAAGATATCCGCATAATCGTCGCCCAGTCGCTCGGGGCGTTTTACGCGCTCGCGTTCAACGAAGAAGCAGCTCTCAAGATCGTGGTGAATCCATGCATGTTGCCATCCGCCGAGATTCCGCCTTTGAGCAAAACGCCGATTCCCGAAAGTGTCGTAAGTCAATTCCGTCGCATCGAAGAAAAAACGTATTCGCACGTGCGCGGAATTGTAGCGCAAACCACGTTTGGAATTTTCGGCGACCGCGACGAGCTTTTCTCGTATCCTGACATGTTCAAAAAAATTTACGGCACAAACTCCATAGGAAAAACATACAACTTCCTGACCGTAAACGGATCGCACAGCCTTCCAAAAGAAAGCCTCAAAACCGGCATTGCCGCCGCGATGTCCTACGCAGAAGTATTCAAAAAGAATTCCGAAATGTTGTAAAAATCCAATTGCAGCGCAAAACTCACGCGACAATTTCATCCCCTCCCACACATCAGATTTTTTTTATCGGATGCCGCACAACTGTTTTCAATTTTTCCGCAGCGCATTTGCGAGGGTCGCTCAAATAAATTTCGTGATGATAGCGGCGTTCGTTTATATCCAATTCATATCCATTCGCCGAAATATATTCGTGCATAAGCGCGATGGTTTTCGGCTCGTCGTCGTAAGAACCGATGTGCATACATTGTACGCACACGCCTTCGTCATAAGTCAAAAATTCCACCTTTGAAAAATCCTGCTTTTTCTTTTTTGTCGATTCCTGCACCGCCCAATCAAAATCATTCTTCGCCACAAAATCGGGCAAGCGGATAAGCGACACAAAATTGAATCCGTTCTTGTCCGCATTGTCGATTGCGGCGGCATTATCCTGCCACCAAAAGCCTTCGAGCGGAGGCACAACAAATTCAAAATATCCATCGATTTTGTGCGCGCCTTTATAGCTCATTTTTATCGTGAACGCAATCGAATACAAAAGCCCTATCGAATTTTTGTATTCGCTGTTTTCGGCATTTGGATTTCCGCCGCCGCGCACCGCCAAATAATTCATTTTAGGAACAGTTACAATCGACGGCTTGCGTGCCGGCATATAAAATTCTTTGTACTCTTTTTTAAAATCGAACGCCATTTTCACCTCCCCCAAATTACTCATCGATCGCAATGTAAATATGAATTTCTTGTTTTTGCATATCTTCCGAATTGTTTTGATATTCTTCAAAATCGCAAGTATATTTTCGTTTCAAGTTCATATTCCAAATTTCTTGCCAAGCCTGACCAACTGAATTTTTCACATCGCCAAATATAACAAACTTGGCATATTTACCATTCGGAATAATTTTGCTCGCCACTTCTTCATTATCTTCCGATTTTTGGCTGACTTCCGCGCCCGCGATAAAAGCATACGGCTTTGTATAATCGCCCTCATATTCTGTATACAATCCTATTGTTTTGCCATTCACTTTATTTGGCAACTTTTCATAGATTCCATCCGCAAAAAGTTTTTGCCAAGTCATCCCTATGTCTTGCATAGCCTTTTCATTTTGATTGGTTGTCGTTATTTTGATTCCAGCGACAACTTTTTCTTGTAATTCTACAATTTCATATTTCATAACACACTCCCATAAAAAGTCAAGAAAGTTGCAACTTTCTTTCTTGCAAACAAGCATACCATACATAACTTGACAACAGTGTGTCATATTATATGGCACATTCGATTTTTTTTTACAATTTTTTCGAATGTGCCGACGAGTTCTATCGTCGCTATAACAGCGCGACGAAGAACGTCGCATTTTCAAAGCTACCTCTAAAAACTGAAGTTTTTAGAGGTCTCCCTATAAATAATTTTCCAAAGATTTTTGCAGTTTTTCTTTTATAATTTCCTTTGCTTTTTTGGGCGACAAAACTTTTGCATATTCTCCGAAAGACAAAACATAACTCCACACCCATTCATTTTCAGGATATTCTACTTTTACAACAAAGTCGCCATTTTTATTTTTTATAATTCCTTCATTTTCAAATTCATCATAAACTCTATAAGCCACGTCTTTGCTGATTTCCAATTTAAGCGAAATGATTTTAAAATCACGCGCTTTGTCCTTTTGCTCTTTTGGCAATTCCCTTTCAAAATGCTCTCGCAACATTTTGATTTCTTTCATTCTGGAAATTTTAAATATTCTGTAATCTTCTTTCAATTTGCAATAGCTCATCAAATACCACGATTTGTCTTTAAACCATATTTGCAACGGCTCTGCAATTCTTTTGCTTTTTTCTCCATTGGAATTATAGTACACAAATTCTATCCGGCTTTTATTTAGTATCGCTTTTTTAATCATATCAAATCTTGCTTTTTGTGCGCTGTCTTTTTTCCAACCCGAAAAATCAATTTTTATCCAATCGCTCACCGCCTTATTAAATAGCGTGCTCAGTTTTTCCAAAACTCCTTTTTCGTCTTGCCCGGACACATTCTTCATACTTTGCAATGCGAACAAAATTTGATTTTGTTCCTCTTCGGAAAGAATCGTCTTGTTCAGCACAAATCTATCCAAAAGCGCGATTCCACCGTCCTTGCCCTGCGTCGCATAAATCGGAACATTCGCCCTGCTCAAAGTTTCCACATCTCTATAAATAGTTCTCGTAGACACTTCGAACTTTTCCGCCAATTCCCTCGCCGTAATTTTTTTCTTTTGCAACAATATATACACAATCTCAAACAATCTATTGTTTACTTGCATATTTCCTCCACAAATATTATAACACATAATAAGACATTTTGTTGTCATATTTAAGTGATAATGCAAAATTAAATTATGGATGTTGAGATTTGATTTTCTTTTTTGAAGCCCCTTACGGAAGCGAGAATAGCAAGGCAATGCCTTGCGACCTAGCCCCAGCGGAAGCGAAGTTTTTTCTTCCGCATTTTGACTTCATCGCTTTTTACTGGGCAAATCTTTGCAAGTTTCGATGACAATTTCTCTTAAAATTTCTTTGTTTTCTATGTCATCAACCAAATACATCGGTTTAGCACCTTTATAAGGAATTTGTTTTTGCATATTATATTTTTCATTGCCATTGACAATTTTCACAAGCAAATTGTTATCATATATTCCGCCAAACAAAACATCGTTATAATACAACAAATATTCTCCCATCATCGCCCTGCAATTTATATTGTCCAGCAAGTTTAATTGTTCCAAAATAAAATCTTTATATTCTTTTGTCGTCGCCATAATTTCCCCTCCCACAAAAAATTTAATCTTGCCATAAATTCAGATTTTCAGTTTACCAAATTTCAGTTTTCTTGACAAATGAATGCAAGCCGAAATTCAAACAAAACTAATTCTGAATTTTCGTCGCGCAATCCGCGTCACAATTCGGCACAAACATTTCATACATATATTCAAAGGAATCTTGCGACGCGGCTCTGTTTCTTCGCTTGCCTTGTCCGTCGATTTTGCTCATGCCGAGCTTTTCCATTATTTTGTAAGAGGCGACATTTTCCGCGTCGCAATGGGCAACGAAATGCGACGTTCCCATATTCGCCGCAAAATATTCGATCATGGCTTTCGCGGCTTCGTATGCAAATCCGTTCCCCCAATATTTTTTGTTCAAAATCCAGCCAAGTTCGCCCGCGCCATTTTCAAAATAAATGCTCACAGCTCCAATATGCTTGCCTTCATAAAAAATTGCGAATTCAAAATATTCTGGTTTTTCCTTTTTCCACTCCGCTTCAACGCACGATAAAAATTCCATCACTTCTTCACTCGTTTCTTTTGGCAAGCGGCACATATATTTTGTGTTTTCATAATCCATCGAATATTCTTTTGCCGTTTGAAAATGCTCAGTTCCCAACGGTTTCAGAATCAAGCGTTCCGTGATAATTTCTATGCGCTTCACAATATTTCTCCCACATTCAAAACTCTAAATATGACATTCACCTGTCAAGTTTCTTTTCAATTTCTGCGTGGCAAAATACATCATTTAAACATGACATTCATTTGTCATATTTATTCGACAAAGTGTTTGCTCCACTCCTAGCGCGGAAAGCAATTCATTATAAGAAAAGGCGGATTTTTTTTCAAGCGACGCGGTGGCAGAAACAAAATCGGCGGAAGTGGAATTCGATTTTTTCAAAACCGCGCGAATCAACAAATTTTTTGGCGTTCCTTCCATGTCGATGAATTCCAAAATTTGAACGGCATAGCCGGCTTGCTCCAAAATTTCCGCGCGGACGCAATCCGTAACAAGCGCGGAAAATCTTTCGCGAACGATTCCATATTTTAAAAGCGGGCGCAAAATTTTTCGCGCGGAATTTTCGGCACTTTGAGAGCGAAGCGATTTTTTTTGCAATTGCAAATTGATTTCGTGCTGGCAGCAAGGCACGCTCAAAATCGCTTTCGCACCACGCCGCACGGCATAGTCGAGCGCGAAATCCGTGGCGGTATCGCAAGCGTGCAATGTAATCACGATGTCGGGATTTTTTTCGCTAGAAAAATCCGCGATGTTTCCGCAAAAGAAATTTATGTTTTGCAAACCAAGTCGGCGCGACAAGTCCGCGCAATTTTCGATGACATCTTTTTTCAAATCCACGCCCGTAATTTCAAACGGAATTTTTTTCTGCGAAAAATAATAATGCACGGCAAAAGTCAAATACGATTTGCCCGAGCCAAAATCCAAAATTCTTATCGGCTCGATTTGCGAATCCGAATTTAGCAGCGCGGAATTTTCAGATTTTTTTTGTTCGAGAATTTTTGGCACAATGTCGTCGAGAAATTCCAAAAAGCGATTTATTTGGCGGAACTTCGCGTGCTTCGCGGCAATCACTTTTCCATCGCAAGTCATCACACCCAATTCCTGCAAAAACGGAACGCGCTCGCCTTCTTGAATGATGTAATTTTTTTTGCGATTTTGTCCGAGCGCGATTTTTTCGCCAACAATTTTTTCTCCGAGAATTTTTTTCGCGCCAATTTTTTGCGGCGAATCATTTTTCAATTTTTTTGCGATGCGCGTGACTTTTCCTTTTTTGCTCGTCATAAAAACAATTTCTTCGCATTCCGTGCGCTCGGTGCAATTGCGAAAAGTTTTTCCGATATTTTCCTGCAAAAAAATTTCGGTTTCTTGCAAAGAAAAATTTTTATGGAACGTTTGCGTTGCTGTGAAAAATTCCGCGAAATAAATTTTTTCATCGCGCGAATTTTTTTTATTCGCAATTTCGTTTTGCGAATTTTTTTCCGCCGAAAAATCAAAATCGCAATTCAATTTTATTTTCACGCGCTCGTATTTGCGCCCCAAAATTTCTTCGACTTGCGTCGTCGGCTTTGACAATGTGGCAAAAATAATCATCGCATTATTGTAGACCAAATAGAAAAAAAATGCTACAATGATTTTATGGCTAAGACCTTTGTTTTTGTGAATCAAAAAGGTGGTGTGGGAAAAACAACTTCCGCCATAAATATTGGAGCGTACATTGCGCTTGCCAAAAAAAAAGTTCTTCTTGTTGACTTTGACTCGCAGGGAAATATGTCGAGCGGAGTCGGCGTTTCTTCAAAAGAAAAACCGACGGTTTACGAACTCATAAGCGGAAATTCTACGCCAGAAGAAACTGTCAAAAAAACTTGCATTCCGACTCTCGACGCAATCAGCGCGGGAATTGATTTGTCGGGCGCGGCGGTCGAATTGGTCGATCAGGAAAACCGCGAATATTTTTTGAAAAACGCGCTCAAGCCTTTTCAAGAAAAATACGACTACATTTTGATTGACTGTCCGCCTTCGCTCGGAATTCTTACGTTGAACGGACTTGCCGCCGCCGACGAAGTTTTGGTTCCGATGCAATGCGAATATTTCGCGCTCGAAGGAATCACGCTTTTGTTGCAGACAGTTAAAAAAGTGCAAAAGAGCATCAACACGAAATTGAAAATTGGCGGAATATTTTTTACGATGTACGATGTGCGCACTCGCCTTGCGCACGATGTCGTGATGCAAGTAAAAACTTATTTTAAAGATTCTGTTTTCAATACGATTATTCCGCGCAACGTGCGTTTGAGCGAAGCGCCTTCGCATGGACTTCCGATTTGCAAATACGATCCGGAATGCATCGGCGCGAAAAGCTACGAAAAGTTGGCGGAGGAGGTAATGCATCGTGTCTAAAAAAAGGCAAGTTTTGGGAAAAGGACTCGGTGCGTTGATGCGCGACGCAGAAGACGAAAGCGAAGTCGATGTCGCCGTTGAATCCGAAAATTCGAAAGAAAAGAAAATTGAGAAAACGGAAAAAGCTGAAAAGCGTCCCGCAA
This sequence comes from uncultured Treponema sp., assembly GCA_947178095.1. GTDB lineage: Bacteria > Spirochaetota > Spirochaetia > Treponematales > Treponemataceae > Treponema_D. The sequence goes on along the minus strand of CAMWWZ010000014.1, from coordinate 23,000 downwards.
AAAAATCCAGCCTTCCCGCGCAGATTGAAAGCGACGAAAGCGGCACGCTTTGGATTGATCCGCATCTTTTAAAACCGAATCCTCACCAGCCGCGCCAAATTTTTGACGACGACGCTTTGAACGAACTTGCCGATTCGATTCGCGAACATGGCGTAGTTCAGCCGATTGTGATTGAAGATGCGGGCGACGGAACTTTTTTCATAATCGCTGGAGAACGAAGAACGCGCGCTTCGATTTTGGCGGAGCAAAAAAAAGTTCCCGTTCAGCTTCGAAAATTCAACGATGAAAAAAAATTGGAAATCGCGCTCATCGAGAACATTCAGCGTTCGGATTTGAATCCAATCGAAGAAGCGCAGGCATATTATAATTTGATGCAGCTCGGCGGATTGAGCCAGGACGAAGTGGCGAAGAAAGTCGGCAAAGGCCGCCCAACGGTCGCAAACGCGCTCAGGCTTTTGAAGCTGCCCGAGGACATGCAAAACTCGCTCATCGTCGGACAAATCACGGCGGGGCACGCGCGCGCTTTGCTTTCAGTTTTGAATCCTGCCGATCAGCGCGTTCTCTTCAATAAAATTATCGGCGAATCAATTTCGGTGCGCCAAGCGGAAAATGAAGCCGCGCGATTGAACGAAGGAAGCCGCGCCGCAAATCCGAAAGATGCCGCTGCGAACAAACAAAAAAAGGATGCCGATGTCGCCGCACTCGAACAAAAATTCATCGAGGCGCTCGGAACGAAAGTTCAGATGAAAGGCTCGCTCGAAAAAGGCTCGCTCGTTGTGGAATATTTTAGCCGTGCGGATTTGGACAGGCTTTACGAAATTTTCGTCAAAGAATAATTTAATTCAAATGCACCGCGTCAAACTGCGCGAAAAATTTTGTGGCGAAATTGCGAATCGTTTCACAAACTTCGAATGTATTCGCGCACAAAATGATTTCCCACTTTCGCGTTTGCCAAAAATTCTCGGAACGAATAAAATTTTTGTCCCGCAGAAAATTCTTGTCCAAGCTGAATGAATTGCCTGCCGTCATTTCCATAAGTTATCAAAAATTTTTTTCCATCGTAAGAAAAATCAAATTCGCGCTTTTGTTCAATGTAAGACTGGAGTTCGTCCGTGGTCATAAAATTCATTTTATGCAAAAATCAATTTTTTGTAAAGACTAAACTTTAATTTGGAGGGAGACAACTCCTCTATACGCAAGCCTTGCGGCTTGCTATCGAGTTTCATAACCGAGCGTTGCTCGATTATGAAACTCGCGATTTAAGGCAGTTGCGAGTTTTCGAAGAAAACTCGGTAAGCAGCGCATTGCGCTGCGATGTTTTCTCCCTCCAAACCACCTACTTTCCCCAGCACCGCTTGGGGCTGCCGCCCCAAGAACCTGCATTTACCTTGTCCACTGCTTTCAATGAATACTTTTTAAAAATTATTGACAGATAAAGCGATGTTGCCACGAAGCCACGGTCATTATGCCGCGCGACACTTGCCTTATTCGCGCCGATGTGATATAATCTTACAAATTTGAATTTGTTCGAGGAAACATGCTTTTTTACCTAGGCGATTTTTTAAGGAAAAATTTTGATTTCGGACCTTCGCGCCTTTTGCAGTCTTACGCGGTTTTAATCGTCGTCGCGCTTTATTTGGGATTTTTTTGTTGCCTGAAACTTTTGCCAAAATTCTATAAATTTCTTCCGCACGATCGCGGACGCGAATTCACTTTGACAGCGGAAGCCGCCAAGGGCAAGCCGACTGGCGCGGGCGTTGTGTTCATCACGCTTTTTGTGCTGATTTGTCTTTTGTGCGTGCCGCTCACTTTTCTTGAAGGCACGGCAATATTTTTCACGTGGCTTACGATGCTCACGGGATTTTTGGACGATGCCAGCACGGTTTCCTGGGGGGAGTATTTAAAAGGCGCGCTCGATTTAATTATAAGCGTCGCGTTCAGCGTGATAATTTATTTTTGCATCGCGAAATTTTCGGAAGACGGCGGCGTTTATTTTTGGCTTCCGTTCGTGACAAGTCCGCTCAAAATTCCGTTTTGGCTTTACGTCGCAATCGGGACAATTTTAATTTGGACTTCAATCAACACGACGAACTGCACGGACGGCGTGGACGGACTTTCTTCCACTTTGATTCTTGTCGCGCTGATGACGCTGGGACTTATTTTTTACGTCGTGCTCGGCCACATCGACATGTCAAAATATTTGCTCGTGCCTCATCTCAAAACCGGAGCGGCGTGGGGAATTATGATTTTCGCGATGGCGGGAATTTTGATGGGATATTTGTGGCACAACGCTTTTCCAAGCAACGTCCTGATGGGCGACGCAGGAAGCCGCGCGCTCGGATTTTTTATCGGTGCGTGCGTTTTGGTTTCGGGAAATCCGTTCATTTTGCTCGCCACGTCTTCGGTCATGCTGATGAACGGCGGAACAGGCTTGATTAAAGTCGCACTCTTGCGATTTTTCAAAATCAAGATTTTTGCGAATGTGCGTTTTCCTCTCCACGATCACGTCAGAAAAAATTTAAATTGGTCGCCAACGCAAGTTCTCTTGCGATTTTTGATTCTGCAACTTTTGATTACAATTTTCACGCTCGGAATTTTCTTCAAGATTCGCTGAAAAATTTTGAGATTGGAAAAATTATGTCAAACGCAGTCATTCACATTTTCGGCGCGTCAGGCTCGGGCACTTCGACGCTTGGCTCGTACATCAGCGAGCTGCTCGGCTACACTTTCATGGACACGGACGACTATTATTGGAAGCCGACAAATCCGCCTTACAGAGAGGCGCGGCCTGTTTCGGAGCGGCTGGAACTGATGAAAAGCCGCATCGCAAAATCCGGCGACGTGGTGATTTCAGGCTCGCTCTCCGGCTGGGGCGATGGCCTGATTCCGCTCTTTACGCTCGCCGTCCGGCTTGTCACGGATTGTGCCATACGGATTGAACGGCTGAAAAAACGGGAGAAAGAAAAATTCGGCGCGCGCGTGGAAACTGGCGGAGACATGTTCGACGAGCACAAGGCGTTCCTTGCCTGGGCCGCCGAGTATGACAGCGGCGACCGAACAATCCGCAGCAAGGCTTTGCACGACGAATGGCAAAAATTGCTAGCCTGTCCGCTTATTGTGCTTGACGGAAGCGCGCCGGTGGAAGAAAATTTTGAGAAGATACGGACAGCCTTGAAAAGGTGATGGGAAATCTGTTTTCGCGGTGCATTATTTTTGGCATTATGAAATTCGCTCGTCTTTCAAAGTTTTGATCGCCGCTTCAAGAAGTCGGACTGTTTTTGCGTGCGCCACACGATTGCGCGCGTTTTTTCCAGTAACAAGAAATTCCACGGAAGTTTGAAGCGTCGCGGCAATTTTGACCGCCTGTTCCGCGTTCGGAAGCCTATCCTTGCTTATCCACGATTGCAAAGTATTGTAGCTTTCCTGAATCTGTTCAGCAAGTTCTTTTTGAGAAAGCCCAAGATATTCAAGACTGTCCCTCACTCGAATCCAAAATTTCAGCATCACTTTAAAATATAGTACAAATGGATTGTTTTTCACTTGACAATATATCCAAATATATTTATAATAATGAAAAATCAATCCAAATGGACAATACAACAATCCTTTTGGATAATATTGGAGGTTTTTATGGGAAAGTACATTTCAAGAAATTTGGGAAAAGATGAGCAGGTCGTTCTTCAGGCAAAAGTCCACTGGGCGTGTCTGATTCCAAGCATCATCCTTTCATTCGTCGTCATCGGAATTCCGGGACTTATCAGCAAACTGATAAAAATGGCAACAACGGAGCTTGGCTTCACGAACAAGAATTTCATCGGAAAGGTCGGACTGATAAACACAAAAGTTTTGAACTCGCCTTTGAATAAAATAAATAATGTTTCTGTTGAAAGCGGCTTATGGGGAAAGATTTTTGGTTATGGCACTGTGCATGTAGATACGGCTTCAGGTTCGTATGATTTTAAATATATCGCTCGTGCCGACAATTTCCGTTCAAACTTGCTAAATGCTATTGATCAGTATGAACAAGATAAAATCAAGAAATCTGCGCAGGAAATGGCTGCCGCAATAAAAGGTACATCGAACTGACAATCTTTTAGGCTGCACATTTCAAACCATGTGTTTTCTTGGTGATTGAGCATACAAAAATTCAGTATTATCCGCGTGAGGGGATAATACTGAATACAATAAACGAATTTTTGAAGAAAACTCAAAATTAAAGTTTGCGGCACTATTTTGACGCAAACTTTAAACGTTCGATTGGCAAGAACGAGAGCTAATATTGAAGAGCTTTAAAAAATTCCAAATCACCTGTGTACTGATATATCATAAATTTTTGACAATTTATTTTTATGCTATTGCAAAATATATTTTCATATTATATACTATTGTGGTAGCACTCAAAAATAAAATCTGTGCACAAAAAATAAAGCAAGGAGATATTGTTATGGAATTGAAAGACTGTATCAAGACAATCTTAGATGAATTTAAACCTGGCGATTATTTTGATTCACATACGATTATCAATGAGTTGCGGGCAAATAAAGACTATCACTTTGTGTATATGCAAGAATATCCCAAGAACTGCACTGTCGCAAAGTATCATAGTGAAATTTCAAGAATGATTGGAACTTTTGATTGCGTAGAGTCAATTTCAGAGTCTGCAAAATCGCATACGATTTATGGCAAAATATCGGAAAATAAATTGTGGCAGAAAAAATAGTCACTGAAATGCAGCGCAAAGCCTTGTTTTAGATTGTGAACTTCGCCATACTTTACGAGTTTTGGTTGCGCATCAAAACTCGTAAAGCAAATTTAATAAAAAGTTATCTTGCGAATATTCGCGTATTTATTGTCTACTCACGCAGGCGAAGTCAAGTTCCTCGGAAATCGATGTTTTCTGTGGATTTAAATTCTAAGGAGTTGTTTATGAAAAAGTTGGTATTTGTTTGTGTGTTGCTCGGTTTGACGATTCTTTGGAATATGGGATTTTCTCAGGGTTTGCAGTTGACTCCAATGTTATCTGGAGAGTACATAGTACACGACAGTAGATTTCATAGTTATAAGGCTTTCACTGTTCCTGATTGGTCTCAAAGTGAACGTCCTGATTATATTTATTCCACGACTCCTGACCTTGTTACCGATAATGTTTTTCCCCATAAGAACTGGGTGGCTATTGAATCTGATTCTGGTCGCAGTTTTGAAGTCCTTTTAACAAAGGATTCTATTGGGAATGTTTGGATTGCATTCGAGAACCATATAAAGATGAGATTATACCATATTATTTGGTGAAAGGTAAAGATATAAAGTCTTCTAGTGACCTTATCGGTGTTTATTGGGTTTCTTGGTATCTTGTGCCCGGCACCAAAGATGTTTACCCCCAGTTGAATTATGTTTCTGCGGAGTAAAACACGAAACTTTATGAATAGGACATTCATCGGACATTGGAATTATATTTGGAGGAGGATGCTTCTTAAGTCTTTACCTTAAGTTCTATCATTTAAAAAAAGTCAACCTTGAGCAGGTTGGCTTTTTTATTTCCCTACGCCCCGAACAAAACCGCAAGCGTCTGCGCATCGCGCACCAAATTTTTCACGACGCAAAATTCGTTGGGCATGTGGGCCGTGTCGCAAAGCGTGCTCCAGACAACGCAATCAAATCCATTGTTGCGGAGTTCCGCGCCCACCGTGCCTCCGCCGATTCCGATTGTCCGCGAGCGGATGCCGTGCGCTTTTTTCAAGGCCGCGCTCATTTTTTGCACGACTTTGGAATTCGCGCTCGTCGGGCGGGATTGCGCTTTTTGCAAAATCGAAATTTTTATCTTCACGCCGAATTCGTTTTGCGCCTTTTGCGCGACTTCTTTCACGCTCTGCAAAACTTCGTCGCAGCCGTACTCGGGAATTATTCGGCAGTCAAAATAAAATTCTTCCTTGCCGGGAATTATGTTCACGCCGTCAACATTTGCCTTGCGCATCGTCGGCTCGAACGTTGAACGCGGCGGACAGAAAAGCGGATTTTGCTTTTTGAATTTTTTGTGGAGCGCATCGTACAAATCCGAAGTGAACTTTGCCGAAGCAAGGCAGGCGTTCTTTCCTTGGTCGGGGCGCGAGCCGTGCGTCTGCTTTCCAAAGATTTCGAATTTCAGCCAAAGCACATTTTTTTCCGCAATTTCAAGCGTCTCGCCTTTTTTGTCGCCGCCGTCCGGAATGATGAACAAATCGTTCTTGCCAAAAATTTTTTTGTGCTTTTTCAAAAGGAAAAAAATTCCGTGCTTGCTTCCGACTTCCTCGTCCGCCGCAAAAAGCAATTTCACAGTGTGCTCGGGCGCGATTCCGTTTTTGACGAACGCCCACGCCGCAGCAAACGCGCTCACCAATCCTTGCTGATTGTCTTCCACTCCGCGCCCGAAAATTTTTCCGTCCTTTTCGGTGGCTTGCCACGGATCGGTTTTCCATGCGGACAAGTCGCCCGCTGGAACAACGTCCAAATGCGCGATCACCCAAATCGCAAAGTCGTCGTTTTTTCCGGGAATTGTTGCCACAAGATTCGGGCGGATTTTCGCGCTCACGCGCTCGTCGGGAGAATCGAATCTGGCAAGATTTTCAAAGCCGTGCTCGCGAAGAAATTTTTCCAACGCCAGGCATTTTTCAAGCTCGCCGTCGCCGCCGTTTTCGGGCGCGAGCGCTTTGTGCGAGGTGAGAATTTTTTGCAGCGAAATGTATTCGCTTTCGTTTTTGGCAATAAATTCTTTTAACGAATCTACATCCATAATTTTCACCTCGCTTTAAAATTGTCCGCGCCGCAACAATTTGCTTGACGCGGACGAAATTTATTTTTTGAGAAATTTGTTGTAGGCGTCCCAAGTGGTTTTGAGCAAAGTTTCGATGTCGCTGTGCTCGGCTTTCCAACCAAGTTTTTCTGCGGCATATTTCGCGCTCGCCACCAAAGTTGCGGGATCGCCCGCGCGTCGCTCTGCATAGTCGGCAGGAATTTCCTTGCCTGTGATTTTGCGCGCGGCATCCACCATTTCGGTTACGGTCGTTCCTTTTTCGCTGCCCAAATTCACCGTGAGGCTTTCGTCATTTTTCGCGATGTATTCCAACGCCTTGACATGCGCGACCGCCAAATCCGAAACGTGAATGTAGTCGCGGATGCAAGTTCCGTCGCGAGTGTCGTAGTCGTTTCCGAAGATTTTCATTTTCGGCCGCATTCCGCAAGCCACTTCCATTATGATTGGAAGCAGATTCGCTGGATTCTGCTCGAGGCCGTAGAGAACGCCGTCCACGTCGTAGCCCGCCGCGTTGAAATATCGGAGCGAAGCGAATTTGAGGCCGCGAAGTTTTTCGTACCACGCCATGAATTCTTCGATTTTGAGTTTGGTGAAGCCGTAATAATTTTCGGGATTTTTCGGATGCGCTTCGTCAATCGGCAAATATTGCGGCTCGCCGAAAACTGCCGCGCTTGAAGAAAACACCATTCGCTTGCAGCCGTGAGTCACCGCGCTGTTCAAAATGTTGAGCGTTCCGTTGATGTTGTTCAAAGAATATTTTTCCGGCTCGATCATCGATTCGCCCGCAGCCTTGAACGCCGCCAAATGAATGAAAGCGTCGAATCCTTTTGCGAACGCCGCGTCGAGCTGTTCCTTCATCAAAATGTCGCCGTGGATAAAACCGTTTTCCTTGAACAGGTTTTGCCGCAAGCCGCTCGAAAGGTTGTCGAAAACCGTGACGGCATGGCCGCATTTCATCAATTCCTTTACGACGTGGCTTCCGATATATCCCGCGCCGCCGATAACCAAAACTTTCATAGTGCCTCCTATAGAAAAATTTCAACTACAATTTTTCAAAATTGAAAATTATTAATATTATAATGCAGGTCGCAAAAAAATTCAATTGAAAAATTCCGCAAAGAATGATAAAATTAAATTATGACTTCGGAGGAAAAAGCGGAACTTGACATTTTGGTTGACGCGATAAAAAACAGCATTGACACAAATGCAATTTATCTTTTTGGCTCGTTCGCTTATGGCACGCCGAATACGCAGAGCGACTTTGACATTTACGTCGTGATTCCGGATGGCACTTTGCGCCCTCTTTTGGCGACACAAAAATTGCGCCTTGCGATAATGCCGCATCAAAAACGTCCCGTGGATTTGCTCGTGGGAAATTACAGCAATTTTGAAAAGCGGAAAAAAAATCGCGCTTTGATTGAAAACGAAGTTTTTACAAAAGGAGTTAAAATTGCCTGAACAAATCTATGGCAATCCGAAAGAATGGCTTACTTATGCGAAACACGATTTGGATTCTGCGAATTTTCTTCTTTCGATGAAACCTGTGCCTATTGAAATAATTTGTTTTCATTGCCAGCAAGCGGCGGAAAAAGCCATCAAAGCATTTATGGTTGCCAAAAACATCACAATTATAAAAACTCATGATTTGGGAATTCTGCTTGAAAAATGTTCAACGGTTGAACCAAGCTTTAAAAATATTTTAGTTGAATGCTCGCGACTGACCGACTATGCAGTTCAACAACGTTACCCGTTTTCAATAGAAATTGAAGAAAATGATATGCATCTTGCTTTGCACGATGCGCAATCAATTTTGGATTTCATTCAAGTCAAATTGAAAATCGAAATTTTCACGGAGGAAAAATGCGCCAAATCATAACAAGCCTTCTCGAAACGGACATGTACAAATTCAGCATGGGACAGGCGATTTATCATCAATTCCCGAGCTACACGACGGTTTGGAATTTTAAATGCCGAAACGACGACGTGAAATTTTCGCCGCAAATGATTCAGGAAATTCGCGAGCAAATCCGGATGTACTGCGACTTGCGTTTTTCCGAAGACGAGCTTGATTATCTAAAAAACATCGAATGGATAAAACGCGATTACGTCGATTTTTTGCGGCTTTGGCATCCGCGTTTTGAAGATTTCAAAATCGAGCCGTGCGAAGATGAGCGCGGACTTTTCATCGAAACTTCGGGCACTTGGCTCAACACTTCGTTCTATGAAATTCCCACGCTCGCAATTGTGAACGAAGTTTATTTTCGGATGACGCAAGATTACGATTCGCTTTTTTCGGATTTTGTCGAGCGCGCGAAAACCAAGACGAAAAATCTTGTCGATGGAATTTTTACGATTGGACAATTTTCCGAATTCGGAATGCGACGAAGATTGAGCGCGCAGGCGCAAGAATTCGTGATTCGCGAACTTGTCGAAGCGCAAAAAAAATTTGGCTTCAAAGATTCCAATTTCATTGGAACGAGCAATGTTTTCCTCGCGAAAAAGCTCGGCGTAAAACCGATCGGCACGATGGCGCACGAATATGTTCAATGCGTTGGCCAGGGAAATCGCAAGCACAATCCCGCGTATTCGAATTGGTACATGCTTGAATCCTGGGTGCAGGAATACGGCGTGCTGAACGGAATCGCACTCACGGACACTGTGGGCACGGACGTTTTTTTGCGCGACTTCCGCAAAACGTATGCCACGCTTTTCAGCGGAGTTCGGCACGATTCGGGCGACCCTTATGAATGGGCGGAAAAAATCATCGCGCATTACAAGTCGCTCGGAATCGATCCGAAGACGAAAACTTTTTTGTTCAGCGACAGTTTGAATTTTGAAAAGGCGACGCGGCTTTACAATGAATTCAAGGACAAAGTTCGAGTGGCGTTCGGAATCGGAACTTACATCGCAAACGACACGCGCGTTCCGCCGCTCAACATTGTGATGAAAGTGACGGAATGCAACAATGGACCTGTGGCGAAACTTTCCGACGCCGAGGGAAAAAATATGTGCAAAGATCCCGCCTACATTCATTATCTAAAACGCGCGATCGCATGGCGGCTCGAGCACAACGAAATGTAGGCTTTAGAAAGCGTTGAAAAAATCACGGAAATAAAATTGGCAAAGCGAATGAAAATGCGAGCCGCGCGAGATTGAAAAAAATCCCGGAAATAAAATTGGCAAAATTGGTTTTACAATTTGTCGTCATCACGTGTGTATGAATGATGAATATATCCCGGCCAATGCCAGCGTCCGCCCTTTATTCTTATGACGACATCGCCTTTTTCTTCTTGGAATTCCGGAATGTCGTATTTTTTGAAATTCTTCTTTTCATCACAAAATTCGCCCGGCATTTCCGGAAAAGCGTTGTACGCTTCTATTATTTCGCTGTAGTTGTCCAGTAAAAAACGGACGCTGCAATCTTCGTACAGCGTGTTCAGAATGCTTCCTGCAAACTGTTTATGTGAATTGTTTATTTCTAAAATATAACAATCATTAGGCGTTGGCTTTGAAGAATCAAATACAAATCTTCGAGGCGCGTAGTCGTTGATTATGTCCAGCGAACCAAAGTGCAAATCCTCTGTTTTTATCCGTTCAGGCTCTCCATTTTTTATAACGCTTTTGTTATAATCCACGTCTTCCAAACGCATTTTGGAACCGTCATTAAAAGACAGATACACCGTATACCATTTTTCTCCCCAATCATCATAACTATAAATATCGTCTATGGATTTGACGGCCTCGCATAACATGATTTCTTTCACAATATTATTTCTTTTCTTCTGCCCTCTGTTTGCGCCAGAAACAAGAGGAACCATAATTGTCAGAATCAATATGAGAGAAATAATTGAAAAAACAATTAGGGATTCTATGAAAAATATTAGGATTGTTTTTAATATTGCTTTTTTGTTCATTTATATAAATCCTTTGAATTTAAAACAAAATTAATATTATTTTGCCGTTTGAAAATGCTCAGTTCCCAACGGCTTCAGAATCAAGCGTTCCGTGATAATTTCTATGCGCTTCACAACATTCCTCCCTCATTCAAAAATGCAAATATGACATTCACCTGTCAAGTTTTTTCTCCCTATTAATTGCACATTTCAATCCAATTGCAGATTGTGTCAAAGACTAATTTTGAATTGCCGCAGTTGCAGTGATTTTGCGCATGCTCTTTGTCCGTCATCAATCTGAATGTAAGGGAACGCACATTTTTGAGCATATTTATTTCTTTGCCAATCATTTTGTAGTTTATAAAATGATCTTGATTTGCGCCGAGAATTAAAATGTCCTGCGTTATTTTTTCGGCGACGGGCGACAAATCGTAAAACATCAGTTTTTTTGCGTAGCCGTAAGCGTCCTTTGCTTCGTAAGCATAGCAACCGTGTTTTAATCCCCAATCAATAGTCGGATCTTTTTTTGCCGCTCTATTGAACAGCGCGTTTATGACGGCGCGACATTTCAGTTTTATTAAAACGCCTAGCAGCCTTTGCGCAGCGGGCGACATGACTCCCATAATAACGTCCATAAAACAGGGAAACACAGACCAAGCGACGACCCTTTTAATGCGCGTGTCAAACGCGGCCGCGCGCGGCGCAAGATAGCCGCCAAGCGATGCGCCGACAATCGTTACGTCGTCCAAATGAAAATAATCCAATATCGCTTTGACGGGTTTTTCCCATTCGTGCGTAAAATGTTTGTCTTGCAGGCGAATCACTCCGCCTTGCCCCGGCCCTTCAAACATATATACTTCATAGCCTTTTTCGCGCAGATACAGCATGGGGAAGAAAAATTCCTCAAAATAGCTGTCGTTTCCGCCGTGCAAAAGAATCGTTCCTTTGTTTTCCGCATTGGGCTTTACGCGCATAACGGGCAGACACACATTTTCATACGGAACGCTGTATTGTGTAACGACGGGATTATCGCCCTTGAAAAAATCCTCAAAATATTCATAGAACATCTTTGTGGCTTTCTCATAATATTTCTTTTTATCGCTGTCGCCGTCATACATAAAAAATTCGCTCATGCGATAATAGGCAATCGCGTTTTCAATGCGATTTTCCGCCACAGCCTTGTCACCAAGGGCGATAAGCTCGCGTTTCCAATCCGCGCTGTCGTGTATGCGGTGAGATATTTCCGCAACATCCTCATAGCGTCCTCCGTCCCAATTTATGACGCGGTTCAGCTGAAAATCAAAATTCGCATTGTCGTTTAATTTGTACACGCCTGTCTTAAATTCAATTTTTGTATTTATATCGTATTTTTCCACGACCGACACCTCATTTTACGCAGCGAAAGCACGCCATTGATTTTACAATTTCGATTTGCGCTTCCGAATACATTGATTTCAGCCGCTTTTCAAGGCTTTCCTTTGTTTCAAACGGCGGCGTCAAATAGCCCATTTTTACATAAGGCTTTGTGAGAAACCAATCCGTGCGCTTGCTTTCGCCGACAACGGCAAAACAGCCGCACAAAATGCCGCCTTTTTTCAGGACGCGATGCGTTTCGGAATACGCCGCGTCTTTGTCGGGAAAAGCGTGAAAGCCGTTCAAGGACAAAACGATGTCAAAACTTTCATTGTCAAACGGCAGCTTACCGACATCGCCCTGCATGAATTTTACGTTTTCTATTTCCATTTCATCAGCGCGGCTTTTCGCGCGCGCCATCATTTCGGCAGAATAATCAAGGCAGACGATATCCGCCTTTTTGAGTTTTTTGTAAAGCGGCATTGTCAGGATTCCCGTTCCGACAGGCACTTCGAGCAACCTTCCGCAAAAATCCTCGGCAATCGGCGACAACGATTTTTCAAGATATTCTCTGTTTTCACTTTTGTTCATTCGCCACACCAAGCGGTTTACTAGCGAGCCTAAAAATGTCGTGCTTGTTATCATTCCGTCATAAAAATTGCCTTTGCCCAATTTTTTGTATGCTGATTTTACATCGCCCATTTTTTTCTCCTTATAGTTAGTTATAACTAATTATAGTTTACATTAAGTTACCAAATTTGTCAATATACAAATCGCAAAAACGGCGTGCGCAATTTTTGAAAAATTCGCAAGCAAAATGAAATTGCATTTTTTGCAATTTTGAATGAAAATATTTTAATGCGGAATTTTTCGAATGTCAAATTTATTTTTCATTCGCGCGTCCACTTGGAAATTTTCGAAAAAAATGTTACAATGAATTTCATCATGAAAAAAACGAACGCGATGCGCATTTTGGAAAAACTCAAAATTCCGTACACCACTCTTTCTTACGATGACGACGGCGAACACGCGCTTGCAAAGGGCGCGGCGGAAATGACTGCGCAAAAACTCGGCATAGATCCGAGCTGCGTTTTCAAGACAATCGTAATGCGCACCGATTCAAAAGAAATCTGCGTTTTTTTGCAAAGCGCAATTCACGAAATCAATTTGAAAAAGGCTCGCTCCATTTCAGGCGCAAAAGAAATTGCTCCGGTAAAAAGCGAAGAGTTGCTCGCGCTCACAGGCTACGTTCGCGGCGGATGTTCTCCTTTGGGAATGAAAAAGCAATTCCGCACTTTCATCGATTCAAGCGCGATGGAACACGAAAAAATTCACATAAGTGCGGGCGTTCGCGGCGAGCAGATTTGCATTGCGCCTATGGATTTGGTGCGAGCGTGCGGCGCGGTTGTGTGCGATTTGGTTTTATAAAATAGGTTACTTCTAAAAACTGAATTTTTTAGAAGCAACTTTGAAAATGCGATGTTCTAGGTCGCGCTATTATAGCGATTTAAAACTCGTCGGCACATTCGATGAAAATTTGTAAAATGCGGAGGACGCATGACGCAAGAAGAATTTATTTTCAACAACGAAATCACAGACACTGATTTTCTCATTAAAAATTTTTTTGAATTTTTTCCGTCGTACAAAAATGAGCAAAATAAAATTCTTTCGGCGTGGAATTTCTTGCTCGAAAAAACTCGCGGTCTTACGCGCTCTTGCGGTCGTCCATATTTTTTGCATCCGATGCGCGTGGCTTCGATTCTCGCGAAAAACAATCTTGATTCCGATTCAATCATAAGCGGACTGTTTCACAATGTCTTGAGCGTGGACGACGTAAGCATCGAAGAAATCGAAAAAAAATTCGGGCGCGATGTGGCGACTATAATTCAAGGCACTGCGAAAATTACCGCGCTTCCGATTTCTTCTGCGCAAGGAGGGGGAAGAAAAACTTTGCAGCAAGCGGACTCGATTCGCAAAATGCTTTTCGCGATGGTGGGCGATGTTCGCGTGATTCTTGTGAAGCTCGCCGACCGTCTCGACCGCCTTCGAAATCTCAAGGGCTTTGACGAAAAGACTCGCCGCGCCGTCGCGTTCGAAGCGATTGATATTTGGGCACCGCTTGCCGATCGCCTCGGAATGTCGAACGAAAAAAACGAGTTTGAAGATTTGAGTCTGAAATATTCCAATCCCGATGTGTTCGCGCAAATCAAGGCGATTGTCGCCCAGAAAAAAAACGAGCGTTCTGGCTATCTCGAACAAGCCGTGAACGAAATTCAGCTCGCCGCAAAAAATGCCGGAATTGAAATTTCCGTTTCAAGCCGCGCAAAACATTTTTATTCGATTTATCAGAAAATGCGAAAACGCAACAAGGAAGCCTCGGAACTTTTCGACTTGCTCGCGCTGCGCGTTTTGTGCAAAAGCGTCGGCGAATGCTACACGATTCTCGGACTTGTTCACAATTTGTGGAAGCCTTTGGAAGGACGCTTCAAGGATTACATCGCGATGCCAAAATCCAACGGCTACCAGTCGCTTCACACTACGGTGATTTGCCATGGCAAGCCGCTTGAAATTCAGATTCGAACTGACGAAATGCATCGCGTGGCGGAGCACGGAGTTGCGAGCCATTGGCTTTACAAAAAAGGCTCGAGCCACGATTTGGTCGATGTGAAGAATCTTTCGATTTTCAATCAATTGCGAAAGTTGTGCGACGAACATTCCACCGACGAAAATTTTTTCAATGAATTTAAGAACGAACTTTTGGGCGATGAAATCGTCGTGTTCACGCCGAAGGGCGACGTAATTCGCCTGCCGCTCGGTTCTACCGCGATCGATTTTGCCTACACGATTCATTCGGAAATCGGAGAAAAAATCGTTGGCGCGAAAGCCAATGGAAAAATCATTCCGCTTGGAACGCCGCTCGCGAACACGCAAATTATCGAAGTGATTACAAATCCGCAATCGCATCCCGTGGAAGGCTGGCTCAAATTCGCCAAGACTTCAAAGGCGCGACAAAAAATCCGCGCGTGGCTTTCCGCGAACGATGCGAATTACGAAACGAAAAATTCTTCGGCCGCAAAGGGAGGGGCAAAAAATGCAGCGGCTTCTGCGAACGCGAATTCGCCCACGCAAAAAATTTCGCATAAAAAAGGCACGAATCCGAACAATCCGCCCGTACATCATTCGGGAAAAGTTCGCGTGGAAAATTCCAAGAATTTTTTAGTGTCGCTTGCAAAATGTTGCAACCCAAAATATCCCGATGCGATTTGCGGCTACGTTTCGCGCGCGCGTGGAATCACAGTTCACCGCGCAAATTGCCTGACATATTTGCGAATTCCGAATTTGGAAAAACGTTCCGTCAAAGTTGAGTGGGAAGAAGAATAGAAAACACACGGCGTAAATTTTCAAAATTTTTCTTGCAAGGCAAACATTCTATAATAAGAATTCTAACTGGAATTTTATCGCGGACGCAAAATTTCCACTAGCGCAGATTCGCGCAAATCGTTAAAATGAAATTATGATTTTGGATTTGACGATAACGATTCAGCCGAATGAAGAAAGCAAAAAAAATCTCATCGAAAAAAAATTGCGCGCGGCTTTGACCGAAGTTTTGAAGCAAGGCAAAATTGAAATTCCCGCCCAAGATTTTGATTTTAAATTCGTAAAAAAATCGATTGACGCGCGGCATGGAATACAAAAATTTATTTTGCGCTACAAAGCGTTCACAAAAAACGAGCTGGAAAAATTAGAGAGAAAAATCGTTTGGAAAAATGCGGACACTTCTTGCGGCGCAAAAAAAGTTTTGATTATAGGAAGCGGTTCTGCCGGACTTTTTGCGGCACTGCGATTTTTGGAAAACGGAATTCAGCCTGTAATAATCGAGCGCGGAAAATCTACCAGCGAGCGAAAGCGCGACATTGCGCAGATTTCCACGCGCGGTATTGTTGACGGCGACAGCAACTATTGCTTTGGCGAGGGAGGGGCCGGAACTTTCAGCGACGGAAAACTTTTCACCAGAAGCACGAAGCGCGGCGACGTTGAAAAAATCTTGCGCATTTTCTGCGAGTTCGGCGCGGACGAAAAAATTCTTACTGATTCACATGCGCACATCGGCACGGACAGGCTTCCGAAAATCGTGAACGCGATGCGCGAAAAAATAATTTCGCTGGGAGGGGAAATTTATTTTGGAATGCGCTGCGTGGATTTTTTGATAGAAAATTTTTCTGGCGAAAAAATCATAAAAGGAATCCGCGCCGTTCAAGTTGAATCGAACGAAGAAAAAGAATTTTTTGGCGACGCAGTTTTATTGGCCACAGGTCATTCCGCCTGCGACATTTATGAACAGATTGCAAAGATTTCGGGCGAATCTCTTGAAGCAAAAACATTCGCGCTCGGAGTCCGCGTTGAACATCCGAGAACGCTCATTGACAAAATTCAATTTCATGGAAAATCCGATTCCAACTTGGGCGCGGCAGAATATCGTTTGACAAGCCAAGTCGAAGGAAGGGGGGTGTACACATTTTGCATGTGTCCGGGCGGCTTCGTCGTGCCTTCCGCAACGGAAAGCGAACAAATCGTTTTAAACGGAATGTCTTGCGCCAAGCGGAATTCGCCATGGTCGAATTCGGCAATCGTCGTAGAAACGCGACCTGAAGACATTCCGCAAAAATTTTTCGAGCAAGCCGAAGAAGCGGGCGCGGCAGCTTTGGCTTCGTTATATTTTAGACGCTGGATTGAACACGAAACTTTTATGCACGGCGAGCCGCCTTATCAAAAAGCTCCAGCGCAATTGCTAAAAGATTTTTTGCGCGGAAAGCCTTCGCGCGATTTTCCAAAAGTAAGCTACACGCCGGGAATTGTTTCGAGCCGACTTGACGAATGGCTTCCCGTTCAAATCGCATCGCGTCTCAAAGAAGGGATAAAAGAATTCGACAAAAAAATGCGCGGATTTATATGCGAAGAAGCCGTGCTGCTTGCAATCGAAACTCGCACGAGCACGCCAGTTCGAATTTTGCGCAATCGCGAAACATTCGAATGCGCAGGAATTTCCCGACTTTATCCTTGCGGGGAAGGTTCGGGATATTCGGGCGGAATCGTTTCAAGCGCGATGGACGGCGAGAACGCGGCGCAGGCGGCATTGCGAAAATTGTTGCGGTGCGAATAAGGTGAAGCAAGTAGTTAAAATTGACGACTAAATTGCATCATCAATTTTAAATGCTATTTTTCATTGCTTTGCGGAACAAAAATTTTTGCTTCCGCTGGGGCTAGCGGCTGCACCGCTTCGCTTCCGTAAGGGGCTCCAGAAAAAAAAACTCAGCATTAAAAATTTCGCGCCGAATATTTTCAATAATAATTTTACAGTGGCTCGCATTTTATGGAAACCGCCATTTCAACGCCTGTTTGAGAATTGCCTGATTTGTTTCCACAGTTTTGAACATGCACGAACATAAATTGCGCATTAAACTGCGCGTATTTGTTGAGATAATAAGAGCCGCTGATTTTAACTCGATGCGTAAATTCGACTGTTCCCGATGGCAATAAATGTTTCGCGTCATCGACGGCATTTTGCCTTTCTTCTTCCGTGGTCGCATTGTCATATCTGTCGCTTGGATAAAAATCTTTTTCGTCCAGCGTAGAAAAACCTTTTTCGCCATGCGCGATAAAACTGTAGCCAATTTTCGCTTGCCACTTTCTTTGCATTTGATATCCAAATTCCAAAGCAAATCCCATGCAATCCGGACCATAAGGCGACCCCATCCAACTTTTTATCGTATCGCTTGGACCATGCTTATTTGGACGATTTGAATAAAACGTGTTTTCTTCAGAAGCCTTTAAGTAAAGATATGGCATTGTCCAAATTCCTTCGATTGTTCCAAGCCATATACCGCGATGCTTTGAGGGAAAATACGCGTCAATTCCAAGCTGAAAACCTAAGCTGTCCGGATTTTCTTCGGATGATTCCATGAAAGTCGTGATTTCGTTTTGCGCCATCAATCCATATATTTTCAAATTTCTTATCGGACAAAATTCCAACAAGAATGCCATATATTGCGCACTCTTTCTGTCATCGCTCCAATCTTCAGACCAAATTCCGAATGAATGCATTATCATAAACGGATTTAAATTTTTGAATTCAAACGGACCGTTTATCAAAGTTCCTTCAAGACATATCAGTTTCAGCCGTTTGAAAAATTGCATTTCAAATTGATGCAAATATACATACTTATTCGTATTGACTTGAACGATATCAAGATTGTATTTAAAATAAGGCGAATATGCATTGAACTGTATAAAAGCTTGCGTTTCAAATGTGTCGTTGTAGATTATGCTTCCAAGCAAAGTGCGCCCGATTCTCAAGCCTTCCCTTGCGACAACTATGTTCATTCCCCAATTTTCAAAACTAACGCCCGTGCTTCCATAAGCCCATGTCGGTTGGCTAAATTCCAAGTCAGTGTATTTCAATGGAAAGTTTGCAAAATTCCAAGACCTTTGCGCCGCATCATAGTTCGTACCCAAAAAGATTTCTGCGCCGCCGGAAAAATATTCTGAAATTCCGACATTTATAGGCAGCGTAAACAAATTGTCCTTGTAAAAATAATTAAACGACCAATCTATTTCAGGATTACTTTTATAATAAAATTCAAGATTCACGTAAGGATTTACCGCTAGTCCAAAACCTTTCGGAAAAAATCCTATCGGTTTGGAATGCAAGAAATTGTCAACTTCGTCATAAATTGCCTTGCCGGATTCCGAAAGAGTTTCGCGGTCAATGTATTTGAAATAAAATTCTATTTCGCCAACGGTGAGCGGCGCGGTCTCAATAAACATCGAACGCTTAGTTTCTGTTTCAAGCGCGGCCATCGCATCGTAAACCCAATGCGTCGATTTTATCAGCTGCATTTTGTTTACCACTTGCGCGCTTGCAAATGTAGGAAACAAAAGCAGT
Organism: uncultured Treponema sp.; assembly: GCA_947178095.1. Taxonomy (GTDB): domain Bacteria; phylum Spirochaetota; class Spirochaetia; order Treponematales; family Treponemataceae; genus Treponema_D. The sequence goes on along the minus strand of CAMWWZ010000014.1, from coordinate 4,024 downwards.
AAAATTGCCATGACGAAAATAATCATAAGTTCATTGTAAAAGCAAAAAAATGTTTTGTCAATGCGCTTTGAAAAAGAAGAAATGCCTGGCGAACACGATTTGAAAAAGCTCGCGCAAGAATTGAAACAGACTGGCGCGCTGCAAAAATTTTCGTTCCTGTAAAAATTGCCGACTGAAATTCCGCGCAATTTCAGTTCCGCGAATCAATCGCAAATTCTAAAAATTTTTCCTGATTCGCACGAGCGTGATTCGCCTTTGACTTTGATCTTCCACGATAAAAAGATTTTCTTTAAATCGCAACGCTTCGCCGCTCGAAGGAAGTGAATCGAATTTTTCCAAAAGCCATCCGCCGAGGGTGGAAAAATTTTCGCTTTGCAAATTCATATTCAAAATTGAATTCACGTCGCTTAAATGCATGTCGCCCGGAACCAAAAATTCTTTCGGCGAAATAATTTTCACTCGCGATTCGGCTGGGATTTCATTGTGATTTCCTGCGTCGCTCATTCTGCCAAAAAGTCCGCGCATCACGTCGTCGAGCGTGACAATTCCCGCCGTGCTTCCTTGCTCGTCGAGCGCAACGGCGAACGAACGATTTTCTTTTTTGAAAACTTGAATCAATTCTATCACGGAAAAAGTTTCGGGCACGAAAAGCGGCGGCTTCATAAATTTCGCGGGCGAAAAGTCAGGCGAATTTTTTTTGCCGAACAAAACGTCTTTGTAATACAAAACACCGACGACATTTTCTTTTGAATCGATTTCGCCTTCGGACGCGCGCGCGCAAACTGGCAAATGCGAATAGCCCGAATTTTTGAACGCGGCGACAATCGTGTCGTAAGAATCAGAAATGTTGATGTAAGTTACAAGCGAACGATGTTTCATAATGTTGCGCAAAGTGAAATCCGAAATTTGCAAAATTTTATCAAGCATATTTTTTTCGGATTTTTCGAGCGTGCCGTCAGCCGCGCCAGATTCAATCAAGATTTTCAATTCTTCTTCAGTGATGACAGAATTTTCGGAACGCCAAATTTTTTGCACCAAAAAAGCCGCGCCTTTGGAAACTTGCGAAAACGCCCAAACTATTGGAAAAAATATTTTTTTCAAAAACGCAAGCGGCGCGGCATTTCGCGCGGCGATTTTTTCCACGTTGCCTTCCGTGGCCGCGATTGTCTTTGGAACGATTTGTCCGAAAACAGTAATGAAAAACGAGACGGCGATTGTTGCGATTCCGACTCCGTTTTTTCCCACAAGCGCGATTGCAAGCGACGTGGCGATTGAAGAAGCCAGCGTGTTTGTGAAATTTATTCCGACCAAAATTACAGTGAGAAGTCCGTCGATGTCGGAAAAAAGCGCGCGCACTTTTTTCGCGCCGGCTTTTCGCTCGCGAAGCATTTTGCGAAGTCTGATGTTCGTCATCGAAAGATACGCCGTTTCGCTGCCCGCAAAAAAAGCCGTGAGCCAAACCAAAAAAACGAGAAGCGCGAACGTGGAAAGAATTTTCATCCAATTCATTTTTCGTGTTCCTCGCTTTCAAAATTTTCGATTTGCTTGAGGCGGATTTTTTTTATTCGCAAGCCTTCAATTTCTTCGACTGAAAATTCCCAATTCGAAAAAATTATTTTGTCGCCCGCTTGCGCGACGCAGCCTGATTTTTCCATAAACCAGCCCGCCACAGTTTCGTTGATTTTTGATTCGAGCGAAATTCGCAATGCTTCGTTTAGATCCGAAATTCTTGTCGCGCCGTCAATCGTGAATTCATTTTTATCTTGCGGAATGATTTGAGGAATGTTCGCGTTTTTCGAAAATTCCGAAATGGACGCGCCGAGCATTTCCGAAACGATGTCTTCCTTCGTGAGAATTCCTTCCGTGCCAGAATATTCGTCAACGACGATCGCCATCGCCTGCCGATTTTCGCGAAGCATCTGCTGAATCGAAGACATATTTTTTGTTTCCAAAATAAAAAGCGGCGGACGCATCACGCTTCGCAAAGAAAAATTTTTCGTGTCGCCAGAATAAAAAAGCAAATCCTTGAGATAGACTGTTCCAACTATGTCGTCGATGTCTTTGCGAAAAACTGGAAATCGCGAAAAGCGCGTTCGCTGCGAAAGCTCCAAAACTTTTTCGAAACTGTCGTCAATGTGAACGAAAACAATTTGGTTGCGGGGAATCATTATGTCTTTTGCTTCGAGGTCGGAAAATTTAAAAACGCGATTCATCAAATTTTTTTCGCCATGTTCGATGATTCCAGTTTCCGCGCTCACGTCGAAAAAAGTTTTCATATCTTCCACGCTGAATTTGTTTTCTTCTTTTTTGACTTTGATTCCGCGAAGCAAAAGCACCAAGCGCGAAACCACCGTGAATACAATCACAATCGGGCGCATGACGATCACGACAAATTGCACGAAGCCTGAAAGCGCGTAGGCGATTGGATCGGGATGACGAGTGCAAATTGATTTTGGCGTGATTTCGCCGAAAAGCAAAAGCAAAATCGTTGCGACAAATGTCGCGACTGCGATGGCTTTGCTTCCGAAAACTTTCATCGCGAATGAAGTCAAAATCGCCGAAAGCATTATGTTTACCAAATCGTTGGAAACGAGCATTGTGTTTATAATGCGCTCTTTGTTTTTTAAAAGTTGCGCAACGCGCAAAGCGCGTTTGTCCCCCGCCTTGCATCGAAGTCGCAAGCGCAATTTGTTCACGCTCAAAAACGCTCCTTCCGAAATCGAAAAGAGCATTGAAAGCGTGATTAAAATTATCGCAGAAATTACAAGAACTGGAATTGAAATTGAATCGGCGGACGGAACGTCATTCATTTATTGTTGCGCCTCTTCGTTCTTTTGCGCTTCGATTTCTTTTTGGCGTTTCAAAATATTTTGCTGGCGTTCGGAAAAATATTGCGCCTGCTTTGCAAACGGAGTTTCCGGATCCAATTCAATGAGCGAATTCAAATATTCCAAAATTTTTTCGGAAACTTCGACGCTCTGGCGTTCGTTGCCTGTGATGTAGGCGGCAGAGTAATAGCATCGCTGCTTTTGTTCAATCGAAAGAAAAGGCGACGAAACATATTTTGTGTAGCATTCCGCCGCCTTTTCAGGCTTTCGCTCAAGATAGCAATCCATCGCTTCGGTGGCGGCGCGAGCAAGCAAATATTTTCCAACGAGTCCGCTTTCGTTTTTTTTGTCGAGGCGAACAACTTCGTCGCAAAGCTCGCGCAATTGATAACGATAATTTGTGTGCGTGTTTTCGTAAAGCAAATCGATCGCGGAAATTTTTTCCAGACCTTCCGCGCCTTTCACCGCCGAAACCATTTTTTCCATCGCGTCGATTTTTTCGCGCTCCACTTCGACGATGTTGGAAAATTCCGAAACGTTGATGCACGAAAGATAAGTGATTGAACTTATGACATAGCCTTGCGGACTTAAAATCATAACCGTGGGAGGGGTCTCCACGCCGTAAATTACAGTCGTGCGCATGTCGCGTTCAATTTGCGCCTTTGTTTTTTTCGCGGATCTTTTTTGAGAAGAATTCGCGGCATCGGAATTTTCTTCGCTTGAAAAATTTTCTTTGGAAAAATCAATTTGGCAAGTTTCGAATTCCGCGCCAATTTTTTCCTGATAATCTTGCGCATGCAAAACTTGATTCACCAAAGTTTCGTTGAATTCGCCCGAATCCAATTTCGTAAAAACCAAAAGAATTTTTTTGCCGCTTTTTTCTGCCGCCGAAATTGTTTCTTCAAAATCATGATAAATTCCAAATTCGTCTTTTTTGGAATTTTTCGAACAGCCCGCAAAAATCATTGCGAACAAAATTAAGAATAAAAAATTTTTTTTCATAAAAACTCCGAATTTAATTTTACGCAAATTTCCAAGTTGCAAAAAGTCGCACCTTTATTAAAGAAAATGCGCGATAAACGGACGCGAAATTAGCGCGTTAAAAAATCGCATTCTTCCGCGTCCAAATTTCTTACTTAATGGCACCTCGAAAAACTTGCTTTTGGCAATTTTTTCGAATGTGCCGACGAGTTCTT
>CAMWWZ010000013.1 GCA_947178095.1 uncultured Treponema sp. | reverse complement strand
AGGCGCAGTTCACCGATGACATGGGATTGTCGGATATTGTGAATGCATGGTTTGAAGAAGAAAAGGCAAAGCTGGAAAATGCAAATGCATAATTGGGCAAAATGAAATATTATGAATTAGACAGGGGCAATCTAGACACTACAAAATTTTGCGAGCCAAGATTTTTTGGCGAATGGGAAGGAGAATTTTTATGGATGAATCTGTGGGAAAACAGGGAATTGAAATTACCCGTAACGATGTCCGTCAAAAACAGATACAATCCGGGGGACTACCCGTTGGCGGATTCAAAATTGGTGTCGCAAAAACTTTTGGACGTAATCAAGCAACTGAACAAGGATTATAAAGCCTTTCCGACCCAACTGTACTACAAAGAAAAAGATCCGATTTGGGACATATATTACTCGATGATTTTTCCAGAATGTGAAGCGTTCAATTTTGAAAAGTCGAAATATGACGCGGGCATTGATGGCGAAGGAATTGGATTAATAGACAAGCTTGTTTTATCGAAAGAAAAGCTTTCTCATATGAGTGTTGAAAATAATATATTTGCTTTAAAAGAAACTCCTGTAATCATAATCTGCACCGAGACTGCAAAGGACATGATAGAAGCCGCCGGCATAAAAGACGTGCGCTTTACGGAGCTTCCTGTGGAGTGATGTTTTGTTTGAAGAAAAAGCGAAGATGGAATGGAACAACATGAATCAATGTAAAAGAAACACGCTTGTAATAATCGCTCTTTTGGCAATGTGCACATATCTCTTTGCGCCGGTGGATTTCATTTGGTTCATCGCATTGAGCCTTGTGTTCGGAATTGCGGAATCGGCGATTTTCCTTGTTCGGAAAAAAAATCGGAAAATTGGCATGCTGATTTTATTTGTCGAAATATTTTCTTTGGCAATATATCTAGGATTTAGGGCATCCGCATACTATTATTATTTCGCGTGGAATGTCGTTCATTTTGTTTTGACGTTGGCAATTTTGTTTGCGCCGTGTTATATAGCATCCTTTCAAAAACAATCTGGAAAGAAAAAGACGTTGCTTGGCTTTTCATGCATATTGCTCGCGGTCGGCATGAAAAGTTTTGTCTTTGATACCAGATATTATTATGCGGCGACAGGCTCTTCTCTTGTGCAGGACGTGAGATATTTTAAGAGCGAATGATATTATAAAGTCATCGGCAATCATAAATTGCTGCGAAAAAATCCCGACAGTTTGACGGAGGAAGATTATGAAGCAATTCTGTATCTGCTGAATGAAACGGACTGGCTTGAAGAGAATTACGGCATTGCGAATGAAACTCTCGTGGATTGCGAATATATCAAACATAACAGCAAATATGTCTGTTCTTCCATCGGGCTTTACAGTATAAACAAATGTGACATTTATCGCCTGCGGATTCCGTTGGACAAATCGAAATATGCAAGACTGTATATTCCCAAAGGCACATTTACAATGTATAATGAATCTGATATTGGAAAATATTATGACAAGCCACCTGAACGCATCGGCAATTGCTTTTATAAAGGGCTTTTTCTGCCGCCGTTGACGGAAGAAAAGTTTTTGGAGTGGACGAAATGAAGAAGATGTTTTTAGCAATATGCTCTTTACTCTTGCTGACAAGCATTTTTGCTGCGGGCGAAAATTATATTCTCAGTCCTGTCCATTTTAATTGCAAGTGGAAAATTTCGATTTTATATGAAACGGTCTGCTTTCATGAAGAAACGGTGGAATCCAAGATTTGCATAAAAAACGCAGGCGATAAGAAATTGGAATGCGACATGGAAATCGTTTGCATCCCGATATGCTACGACGCTTCCAGCGTGGGCGCGTTCTTGCCGACTGATTTTTCCATCAAGGAAGCTGGTGTTGAAAAGGAATTCGATGTTGTTTACGAAGGCAGAATATATTCAAAGTCGCAGTCTTACGATGTTCGTGCGACATCGGCATCCACAATTGTTTGCAGTTTTTCAATTTTGCCGGCGGAAACGAAGTTATTCGAAATTTCTTTTAAGGATTTGACTTTTGACGGATATGGCGTTTCGAGACTCAGCAAATACAGTTTCAACAGTTCAAGCATGCGTAAAACTGCAAATTATATTTCAAAGGACAATCCGCATGACGTCGATTCTGAAATATATGCGCTTGAAAAATTTGTTTACGCCGACGAGGATAAAGTGCACGCTCCAAGAAAAGTTTATAGACCCATGCTGAAATCTTTATATCATGAGGACAAAGAAATAAGCAAAAACATTTGCCGCAAAATCGAAAACGGAGAGCTGCTGTGGAGTTTGACGCTTCCCGAAACCTGCAACGAAATAGGATGCGTTCAGTTTGAGTTTCACTTTATGGGAGACCGCGCGCCATTGAGTATGCGTTATCCATATCCTTATGAGGCTTATTCCTATGACAATGAGAACGCACCTTTCCGATTCAAAGGTGAACCTTTGAATCGGATTTTGCTTCCAAAAGAATTTTTATTTTTTCTCTCAAGGCAAGAACTGGGCATTTTGAGAAATGCCTTCTATGCATCGCACGGATATGACTTCAAGAACAGAGAATTAAGAGAATATTTCGAGGACACTTGCATGCGAATGGGCGTTGATTATCATGTCAATCCAAACTTCTCCGAATCGGATTTCAATGAAATCGAGCGGAAGAACATCGAGCTGATAAGGAAAATAGAAAACACGACGAAGCCGAAAAAATTGTCAGATTTTTAAGCCGCGGATGAAGGAGAAATTATGGCAAAACATTTAATTTTATTTTTGGAAATTCTATTTATCATGGCTTTTATGTTTTATGCGGCAATTTTCCATTCGTCACTTTCTGTTTTTGTCTTTATGCTTTTTGAGTGCATGTATATTGGTTTGATGCTCATCAATTCTTTTTTGTTGAAGAAAAGAAGGTATGTCGTTGTTTCCCTAGTCCAATTGTTTTTGTTTGCGTTGGGACTTTTTTTAATAGTTTCAGAATCTTCGTTTGGCGGGTTAAGGGAAAATCGCGCGAAAATGCCTTGTTTGTCGGAAGCGATATTTTTGTGCGCGTCTTTGATGATGATATGTTCCTTATTTTTTCTAGTATATGAAAATGTGAAAAACAAATGAAATGTGCCGATGAGCGCGAGCGGCGACACGGCGGCAAGGACATATCGTCGCAATGAAAGGTTCGCCACTAGAAAAATGGACGCTGCTGTGTTATGATTAAAAAATCCGAAATAAATTTTATGAATAATAGTATGAGAAAAAGCATATTCATTACGTTGTTGTTCATAAGCGTTTTCGAAACGTTCGCCACGAATTGCTTGAATGCGCGTTATGTCTCCGAAAAAGTCAGCATAAATCAATTTTTATGCTATTACGAGAATTTGCAATCACACAAACTCGACGCAAACGGCGTTACCTACGACACGTTGGAAAAACAATTTTATGATTTCTGCTACCTCGCGGATGCTCTTTTGTCGATTTCTTCCGAGACGGGAAAGGCGGCAACTTTTTATTCTGAAAATGGAATTGCCCAATTGGACATAGGCGAAAAATCTTTTTTGTTCGTTTCAAAATCAAGGGAAAGCGAAGTGAAAGCGAGTACTGAAAATTATACGCTTACCGAAAATTACAACGACCCACATTTTGTAATTTCTTTTGCATGCGCCCACTTGCATTTAAAACTGCCAAAGTCAAAAACGAAGAACAGGAAGTTGTATTCTTTGGAAACAAAATACAAAGTCGAATTCGAAATCGCGGAAGAAAACCAGATGTTCTTTTTGCCCGAAGGAGAGGTGTCTTGCTCGCCATGTTTTGTGCTGGGAGGAAAAAATTATGTCGGCTTTTATTATTCGAAAAGCGACGCGGCTGCAATGAAAAAAACATTGCTGGAAAATTATTCGACGGATTGCGAAATCAAAGAATTCCCTTGCGATTTCAAACTGATAAACGCCGCGTATTTTAAAATCGATTTTTATTGAAACAGGCTGCAAGGCTTTTGTGGATTACGCTATACATGAAGAAATGTTGGAGATAGAAATTGAATAAAAACAAAGGGCTTCTAAAAGCAAATATGGGTGACAAAATAAACTGATTGGACGATATTGGAGGACGTATGAAAAAAATATTATTTTTATGGCTGGTGTGCGCTTTCTCTGCGGCGGCGCTTTCCTTGGAATTCAAGGGCTATCCGACAAGTGTGCAGATAAACGAGGACAAGTCGCTTTTGGTTTTGCTGAATGACGACTATGATTTTTCCGTTTATTCGGTCTCCGTGGAAAATGGAAATCTCGCCTGCGAGCGCAAAAGCAATCTCGGGAAAAAAGACGTTTCGGACACTTCGTATGAATTGCGCAAAGCCTACGCAAAGAAAGCGGCGGCGGATTGTGACGTGCAAGAATTTTTGGGCAAGGAAAAAGTCCGGCGGGAAAGCGAATTCCTTAAAAAGAACGGCTGCGAAATCGGATTTTATGTGAACTATTCTTTCTACTCAAAATCCCAACACGCCACGTGCTGCGTCTATAATTTTGAGGACGGACATTATATTTACGAAACAAGGATTCTGTATCTGGAAAACAACAAAACTTCCGACAAAAAATTCGCGAAAGGGAATGTCGTCGCGCTGTACGAATTGCCACTGGAAAAATATATGTTGGTATATTATAATTTTAAAAAAGACAAGACGCACGTGCGAATTATAAAAAATTTGAAAACCTTGAAATAATTCGCGGAAAGTCAAATTTAAACAATGGAGATTATGAAATGAGGAAAAAAATCTTGCCACCTGCTTTTTTGATCTTGGTTTTGCTGTCGCTTTCTTGCTGCTCGAAAAAGGAAGGAACTGACTTTTTCGAGCAGTTTGTGGCTCAAAATAGAAAGGCGCGGGAAGAACTTGAATCTTTGATTGAGATGCCGTTCGACTTTTCAGATATTTGTGGTCGTCATCCATTGGGTTTGATGAAACAAATGGAGACCAAAGGCTACAGATATACTAGAAGCCAAGACGACGACATTGACAAAACGGTGGGAAAATATACCTTTTCGGTTTACGGATATGTCTGTGAGGATTCGGATTTTAAAAACGTTGTGTGCATAAGAATAACGAAAGAGCAATGCCATCCGTTTTGTCATTGGTATCACAATTCTTGCCCGCCGGACATTTCTGAAAGACTCCGCTTCATTTACAAGTTGACTGAAACTTATGGAAGACCGCAAGAAATCTGGATTGACTCCGAAGAAGTGAATTTCGACTATTGGAATTGCCATGCTGACTGGCTTGCGGAAAACCACCTTGCGCAGAATTTATTCTGGCAGCTTGAAGACAGGAAAATTTTTATAAGAAAAGATTCCGTCGATTTTGTCATAAAGATTTTCTTGCAGGAAGAATAGATATATCAACAAAAGGAGCACGAAGATGAAAAACATTATTGCGGCGCTTGTGGGACTTTTGCTCTGCGCGTCGGCATTCGCGGAAGCGCCGGAGCTGAAGAACATTATGCCGAACAGCTGGAAGAAGCTCACGCGGCTTTCGGAGGCGGAGGAACGGGCGTTCGTCAGTCAGGGCGAAGGCAAAAAATCCATGGACGAATTCAAGAAAGAAAATTATCGGAAAAACTTTTTTGATTTTCGCGTCTACCGCGAAACGGTATGCGGCGTTGACTTCTACCGCCTTTTGATTTACGGCGGAGAGCTCGAAACGTTTTTTGCGCAAACATACGGAGACAAGGTCTTGGGCGACTACAAAAGCACGGAATACGACAAGTTTTGCAACGAGATGAGGAGGGCAAGCACGGCGCAGATTGTTTTTGCTAGAGGCAAGGACGACGCATGGAAAGAAATATGGAATATGGAAATTAGAGAACACCTTACCATCGAGCCGATTGGCACGCCATTTACCGATGCCCTTATATTCAATGATTTGATTATAAGGAGACTGAACGAGCGCGAAATTGGATTTTTCACGACGGAGGCGAGCATTGAAATCAAGGTTGGAAACGGAGAGCCTGTATATTTCCCGAATTCCGAGGGGAATCCATGGGGTAGTACTGGCGGAGCGTTCGGCGCATATTACAACAAGATAAAAGGGCAGCTTGCAGGCGACTGCGAAATGTATTTTACGAAGCGTAATGTTGACGAAGAAATAAGCAGCGCTCGTTCAAAAGATGAAATCAAAGTAGATGCCTCGACATACCTTTTCGACCCGAAGTGTCCTCTGAGGTACAGCATACAGAACGCCTTTGACGGCGACCCCGCCACGAGCTACGTGGAGAACACGGAGGACGACTTGATACTAGTTGAGATAGGAGTTTCTGGAAACATCTCAAGGCTCGCTATTATAAATGGTTATGCATCAAATGAATATTACTACAAAGTAAATAACAGAGTGAGAGGATTGAGTGGGGACATTGATTTTGCCGATAACAACATGAGATATCAAATAATAAAATGTCTTGGAAATTATTTGCAATTTGACAGTATATATAAAGGTGAATTGTATAATGATACATGTTTAGCCGAATTGAATTTATTTGTTGACAATAAATGGCTGTTCGGAGACATAGATGAGTGAGGCTTGGAAACGTAATCTTGCAGTGCCGTTTTTTACGCAAAGAGACAATACTTTTGTGTGGCAAGCAAAAAAAATATGAAAATCATTAAACTTTCAACGCGGATAAAATTCTTGCTCGCCGCTTTCTTTTTATGCATGCTGGCAATGCTTTTATTTGCTGGCCGTAATGAAATATTTTGGGAGATGCTGAAAAAGAAAAACTGCGACGTTGCCGTTTACGATTTTGCGGGAAAAAATGCCATGCCTTTCGTTGCGCGTTTTTTCTATCAAAAATCGAAGAACGAGTTTTTGATTCGTGCGGAGGGTTTAATACCCCGACGCTTGCGTCGTAATAAAGGGGATGAAACCCGAGTGCGATACCTTATGAGAACAACATACCTCGATGCTTGCGTCGAGGTATGTTGATAAAAAAATTTGGCGAAAATGAAAAGGTCGTTGCCGAATTCTTGGGCTGGCCGCTACAGGAAGGCGATTTGGCATGGTGTATTTGGAGCGGCAACAATTTGACGGAAAACGATTTTGAATTGCTCGCTCGGAAATTAAATTTGAACACTGGATTTGAAATATTCCGATATGTTTATGGAAACAATGAGCGTAAATTATCTTTATTTTTTAACAGTGAAGAAAGTGTCAACTTTCAAACTGTTAAAAACGCGATTCCGTAGCGAAGCGAAGAATTGCAGTAAAATAAGCGAGTTTTCGCAGAAAACTCGAAATTAAAGTTTGCGGCACTATTTTGTCGCAAACTTTAATTATTTGTGCTTGATATTGTCTCAGAATTCAAAAATAATTAAAATGAAGGCAGGTGATTTTTATGGATATAATTTCAAAGATATGGTTGTATTGGATAGTGGCGATATTTTTTTTATTCACATGGTGTTCCGATGAGCGAGATGAAAAAGCCATGCGTGAAGAAATATCGAGCCATCAAAATGTCGTGGCCATAAATAAAGTTTCCCGTGAATCTGATAGTAAGTGTATAATCGGCATTGACATTTCATTGAAAAACGATGTGCGCATGTATATTTCTGGCTGCAAAAGGGGCAAAAACAATGACATCGTTTATAAAAAAGTCCGTATGGTAAACGGTTGGCAGATTTGGAAAATAGTTCATTATGAAGATTCCGATAAATATTATTGTAGCCGCGCAATCGACATAGAAGAGAGTCTGATGGGAAATAATTCATTACTATATTTGCTTGACAACTATCAAAAACTTTATGATTTTTACATGAGTGCTCCAGAATTTGATTCTGTTTCAGAATCGGAAATTGATTCTGTTTCAGAATCGGAAATTGATTCTGTTCCATCTGAACGATTGCAAGAGATTTTTGATAACACTTCTGACGAATGCATGCAAGATATATATGATGAGAATGGCAAAGTGAGAGGCGCGAGAAAATTCTACAGAGTTAAATCTGCAAATTATGAATTTTAACAACAATTAAAATCGTCGCGAAAATAGCGCGACAATTTTAACTTCGAGTTTTCGTAAGAAAACTCGCTTGTTGTATTATCCGCGTCGCAGGTGAGCGCGAATGTTGTAAAAAAATCCGCAGCGAACTATAATTATATTATGAAAGTTACGATGCTAATTGTATTCTCATTCCTGCTCATGCTGTGCATGTCCTGCACGGAAGAGCCGCCAAAAATCAAGCGGATGCCTTATTATGACGGCTGCTATCACTGGGAATTCTATGATGAGACAATCTGCGATTTTTATTTTCTCGTAAAGAACCAGCCGGAAGAGATTAGCGAACTGTATGATTTTCTGCAAAGGGCGGCAGACGATTTTCTCACCGACGAAATCTTGTCGCAGTGCAAGGAAGCCTTGTTCAAGAAAAATCCCGGCAAGAGCGAAAAAACAATAGAGATTCGATTTTACCGAACGTCAGGGGAACTTCCATGGAGCATAGATGAAGTTGAAGGACAATGGTATTATCACCCGGAAATCAGCGAAGGAAATCCTCGTGACTGGATAGGCTGGTTTCGTTACGACGGCGAAAGCGGCGCACTTCTTAAATATGCAGTATGGAAAAGGAAAAAAAACATTTTCTGGCATAGAGAAGATTACGGGCAAATATTTGAAGAGATTTCAAATTATTGAACATAAAGTCAGTCTGATTTGAGCACATCGCAAGCCGCGCCGCGCCTTGAACATCGCCTCAAAAAATGCTAGAATGAAATGCACGCAAAATCCGATTGCAAAATCGAATTTTCCAAATCTGATTTTATTGGAGGCGAAAGATGAATCGAAAATTTTTCATTGCGATTTTTGCATTCTGCGCGATTGCAGCCGCGTTTGCGTTTGCACATAGCGCGTTTGCGCAGGAACGAAAGGCGGCGGGAAAGTACAAAATCGGTGACAAAGGTCCGGGCGGCGGCATCGTGTTCTATTATTCCGAGGAAGGATTTCCCGTCCATGATTCGGACGACGCGACTCCCGTCATCTGCCACTATTTGGAATGCTCGTCAGAAGAACTGGGGGAAATGGCTTTGTGTCCATGCAGGTGGAAGAGAGGATGGTGTTATGTAAACACGACGGATGGTGTGGGCGCGGGAAAACTCAATACGGCTCTTATCACGAGTTATAAGCATCAAGAACTGCTCAGACCTTCAAACTGCGCGGCGGAAGCGTGCTCGCAGTATTCTACAAACATGACAAAAAAGGGCGAATGGTATCTTCCGAGCAAAACAGAACTGGATCTGATATACAAGAATCTTGTTAAAATGGGAATCATAAACAATAAAGTACGGCATTGGTCATCATCAAAGGATCATTATGAGTCCGTATGGTCTCAGGATTTCAGCAACGGCGAGCAATACGATGATGGTCTTAGCAATGAGGGTATTGGTTTTGTTGTTCGCGCAGTCCGAGCGTTTTAACGCGCACAATATTGGTCGCAAGCCTCACGACTTGCTTGAAAAATTCGGCTTCGCCGAAATTATATTTTTTAGGAGGAAATTATGTCAAAGATTGCAGTTTTTCTTGCGCCCGGCTTCGAGGAAATCGAGGCGCTCACTCCCGTGGATTATTTGCGCCGCGCAAAGCAGGACGTGGTTTTGGTCGCGCTGCCTGTGGCAGGGAATTCCGGACGCTTGGTCACAAGTTCGCACGATGTTACGGTTCAGGCGGACAAAACGTTCGAGGAATTTTCTGCGGAATCGAATTCGGATTTGCCGGACGCGGTTTTTATTCCGGGCGGAATGCCTGGCTCGAAGAATGTGGCGGCTTTCGTGCCCGCGCTTGATTTCATAAAAAAAATGTTCGAAAAGAAAAAGTTGGTCGCGGCGATTTGCGCAGCCCCTGTCGTGGTGCTCGCGAAAACTGGCGTGCTCGCAGGGAAACGCTACACTTGTTTTCCCGGAATGAATGAAAATCTTTCCGAATATTGCGGCGGCGATGACATCGTTGCCGTGGCGATGGCGGGCGCAAAGCATTGTCCCGAAGAGCCTTTCGTGGTTGACGGAAATGTGATTACGGGGCGCGGCGCGGGCGCGGCCGAACAATTCGCGATGGCAATGGTGGAATATCTTTGTGGCACGGAAACAGCCGCGAAAATAAAAGAAGCCACGGTGCAAAGATAGGCGCGGCCGTTTTTCATTGTTGTGGAAAATTAAGGAACAATTAAAATCAGCGTCAAAAATACTGCCGCTGATTTTAATGCTGAGTTTTCTGCGAAAATTCGCGGTACAATTAATTAAAGGATATTCATTTAAATGAAAAGGAGATTTTCAAGCTATGCTCAATCGCAAGGAATTGAAAAAATCCGCGAGGGAAAAATTGCATCTGAACAGGTTTTTCCTTTTGGTGATGTTCGTCGCGCTCAGCATTGAAGGTGGTGGAACAAGTTTTTATTCCATTTTTATTTTTTTTGCCTTGAACAGCGACAAATCGCCACAAGTCATTCTAATCAAAATAATTTTTAAAATCATTTTTTCTTTGGCTCTTTGTTTTTCAATTTCAAACATAGTGCACTTGATACGCGACTCGATTTATCTTGAAATGGCAAAGTCGGAAAAAAAACTTGACACGGACGCAGTTCCAGAAAAAATAGAAAAGCTTTGGCTCTTTGGATTTGTTTCAGGCTGGTTTCTTTTTGCAAAAATTATTTTGTATGTTCTGTTTTTTCCGGCTGCGATAATCAAGTGGATTGAATATTCGCAAACATTTTTCATTCTCGCGGACAATCCTAAAATTGGCGTAAAGGCCGCGATGCGAGCAAGCCAAAGAATCACTGATGGCAGGAAAAAGGAACTGGCGGTTTTATTCCTGAGTTTTTTCGGTTGGTTCATTTTGACTCTTTCGTCATTCGGAATTGTCATAATTTATTTAATTCCATACATGCGGCTGACCTTCGCGAACGCTTATTTGCAGTTAAAAGAAGACGCGATTAAAAGTGGAAAAATTGTGACGGCATTTTAAAGAGTTCAAAAAATAAAAAAACTGGAGGTCTCTTATGAGCTTAAAAGATAATTTTATTGCAAAGTTTGTTACGAAAAAAGCGAACGAGGCATCAAAGTTGGCGAAAAAGATTTTAAAACCTGTGAAAAAATTTTTCAAAACCATTGGGGTAAAAATTTCAATAACAGTAAATGGCGAGCCTCAAAAAGGCGGCGATGAAAATTCCGCGCAAAGAGAATCCCAAGAAAAAACACAGAACACAAAATCCAAAGACGGCACGCAAGAAACAAAAACTTTTGGTGAGGAAAATCGCGGCGAGGAAAGTTCAAAAGAATCAGAAAAGGAGAGAAAAAAGTCAGACGATGAAACCATAGACAAAGAGACCGCCGCTGAAAAAGAAAGCGAAGAAAAACCTCGTAAAGAAAAACTTTCAAAAAAGAAAAAATCTTTGGCTCAAGAAGAATATGCCGAATCTTCGTCATTCAAGCAAATAACACTCACAACTTTTCTTTCAATTTTGGACATCGTGGCAAGCCTAGTTTTCATGGTGGCTGTTGTCGTGGCGATAAAACCCTCGCTCTTGACAGACGAAATTTCAAAGCCACTTTATAACTATTCTTCTTTTGTTGGAAAAATCGGAGACGCTTTGGTAAAAATAAAAATCACGGAATCCAGTCTGCCAAAGAATGTCGAGGCGGCGCAACATTATCTTGTAGGAATTTGCCTCGTAGTTTTTGGCGCTTTGAAAATCTGTGTCCTTTTGGCGGCGCAAAGCGGAACAAAAAAAGTCATTTCAGTTTTGACGCTCGCGATGACATACCTCGCTTGGTTTTTGACTGGCGACAAATTCCTTTTGTTCTTGATTTTCG
Organism: uncultured Treponema sp.; assembly: GCA_947178095.1. Taxonomy (GTDB): domain Bacteria; phylum Spirochaetota; class Spirochaetia; order Treponematales; family Treponemataceae; genus Treponema_D. The sequence continues at coordinate 29,235 of CAMWWZ010000013.1, read as the reverse complement.
TTTTGCTTCTTCATATAATTTTTGAATATTCGTGTGGATTTTCTTCCGCGCTGATATTCATAAAACTTGGCTTCGTTGTTCTTTCTTCAATTGCGGTTTATGTCGTGCTCCACTTCGCGTTTAACGAAAAATTAGCGGCAATGGCGGCAGATATTTTTGAAGCACTGAAACTTCCTGATTTACCTTGGTGATAAGTGGAGATTCGTCGCAGGGAAAAAGGTGATTTTGCCTATAAAAAAAATTTTGATATAAGTAAAATAGTCAGCGCGCCACATGGATGTGTCTTCCTAATTCCGCGCTTCTTTACCTTGCAAAAAGTCGTTTTTATACGCCGTTTCTCATTTTATTCGTGCGGAGGGTTTCATACCCGACGCTCTGCGTCATATAAAGGGTATAAACCCGACTGCAACACCTTATGAGAACAACAAACGCCGACGCTCCGCTGGAAACTTCGTTGCGAATGCGTCGGCGTTTGTTGATTGCGAAACGGCGTTTTTAACAACTCAAAAATTGAGATTTTCAAAAGACCTGTTTTTAAGCAGCTATTTCCCCATTGGCGGCTTTGTGACGATTTTCGCCATGTTCGGGCGTTTTACCAAATCAGCCTTGAAGCCTTCTTCGCGCGCCTTGTTCATGTAGTTCGGATCTTGGAACGAATACGTGAAATTCGTGTGCACGTCGTAAGTGCCCTTCGTCAATGCGTAAGCGTCTTCGGTCATCACCAATTCTTCGTCGGTGGGAATGACGAAAACTTTTGTCGGCGAATCATCCGCGCTGATGCAAGTTTCTGCGTTGCCTCCGAACGACCATTCGTTTTTCTGCGCGTCCAATTTTATTCCGATTTCTTCGAGACCTTCGAGGCTTGCCGCTCGCGTCACAGGACCGCGTTCGCCAACGCCAGCCGTGAAAACAATCGCGTCCACTCGTCCCAAAATTGCCTTGTACGCGCCGATGTATTTTTTGAGCCGGAAGCATCTCATGTCGATTGCGAGCTGGCAAAGTTTGTCGCCTTGAGCCGCGCCCTGTTCGATGTCGCGGTCGTCGGAAAATTTTCCGTCCGTGATTCCGAGCAATCCTGATTTTTTGTTCAAAGCCTTGTCCATTTCGTCCGCGCTCATTCCGGTTTTTCGCATGATGTAGAACGGAAGGGCGGGGTCAAGGTCGCCGCATCGAGTGCCCATCACGAGACCTTCGAGCGGAGTGATTCCCATCGAAGTATCGTAGCAAACGCCGTTTTTCACCGCGCAGACAGACGCGCCGTTTCCGATGTGGCAAATGATGAGATTCGTTTCGGAAGGCTTTTTGCCCAAAAGGACTGCTGCCCGCTTTGACGTGTACAAAAAAGAAGTTCCGTGGAATCCGTATCGACGCGCTGAATATTTCGTGTACCATTCTCGCGGAACGGCGTACATGAACGCAACTTCGTCCATAGTTTGATGCCAAGCCGTGTCCATGATCGCGCAATGCGGAACGTTCGGCAAAACTTTTTGCGCCGCTTCGATTCCCATGATGTTCGCGGGATTGTGGAGCGGTCCCAAATCTTGAACCGAACGGAAAGTTTCCAAAACTTCTTTCGTGATGATTACGGATTTCGTGAACTTGTCGCCGCCATGCAAAACGCGATGTCCCACGGCTTCAATCACGCCCATGTCGTCAATCACGCCGACATCTTTGTCCGTGAGCATTTTTATAATCAGCTCGATCGCTTCCTTGTGCGTCGGGCAAGGAGACGCGGTTTCGGTTTTCTTGCCTTTCGCCTTGTGCGTGATGCACGAGCCTTCCGCGCCCACGCGCTCCACAACGCCGGTCGCAAGGACTTCCTTTTTGTTCCAATCGTAAACCTGATATTTCGCGGAACTTGATCCGCAATTGAGTGTGAGGATGACCATTTTTTCCCTCGGTCTTGAATAAAATTTGAATGAATTTTTGCCAACGGCAAAATCGCCTTGGAAAATCGCATCGCGCTTTCCGCGGGCTTTGCGTTAAAAGTTGCGACAAAATTCTGTCGTTGATTCTATTCTATTACATTTATGAGATTTTTGCAATGTTTAAAATTCATTCTCGCGATATTTTGCTTGTTGATTTTTTGGAGCCCCTTGCGAATGCTTGTCTCCGCGAGTTTTATTTACTCGCGGTGCGAGTGAATAAAACTCGGTAAGCAAGCCGCAAGGCTTGCGGCAATTTTTTTTGTTCCGCGTTTTGCAAAAAAAAGCGCGATTCAAACGAACCGCGCCTTTGGAGTATATCGGACTCGAACCGACCACCTATAGATTGCGAACCTATCGCTCTACCAGATGAGCTAATACCCCAAGCAATTTTTATTCTAGCATTTTTCTAAAATTTGTTCAAGAGGTCTGGCAAAAAATATATCGAATTTATTTTAAAAAGTTTGCCATTTTTTTCATGCGGAACATTCGCGAAAATCGGGTTTTCACGATTCAGCGGCCGGCCGTTCTGATTTCCAATCAAAACCGCAGTTCCGCCAAGCGCGAGAAAACCGTCCGTATATTTCAAAAGGTCGTCCACAAAAATCGTGTTGGAAACGTCGCCGCCGCATTTTTCCAAAGCCGCCCTGTACGCGCCTTCGTAAGGCTTTCCTTGCAGGCCGCACGCGCGGATGTCCACGATGTCGGAAAACAAATCCGCGACATTGAGTTTTTTCAAGACGCGCTCGGCGTGTTCGCGCGGCGAGTTTGTGAGAATCACGCGGCTTTGCGAAATGCTTGAAATCAAGCCACGCAAATTTTCGTCGGGAGAAAGCTCGTCCGCTTCGTTTTCGGGATGCACTTTCGCAAAATATTTTTCCGTGTCGGAAAGACCTTCGCTTCTAAGCCATTCAAGCGTCGTGCTGAATTTGGGAAGATTTTCGCGCCGCATTTTCGCCGCAGTCTCGACATCAACGCCGAAAAAATCCGCCACGGCTTCCATCATTCGGCGCGTGATTCCTGCGTCCATCGCGGAAGTGCTCGAATAAAGAGTGTTGTCCAAATCAAAAATTATGTGCTCGACTTTCATTCGTGCGACATTCCAATTTTTCCGCAAAGCGCGCGGTACAAAACTTAAAATCAAAAAATAAATTTTAAAACGCGCCGCGCACTTTTTTCATTACGCGCCTATTTGAAATAGCGCGCGAGCAAGCCTTTGAATCCGGCTCCGTGGCGAGCCTCGTCCTTTGCCATTTCGTGCACAGTGTCGTGAACGGCATCGTAGCCCAATTCTTTGGCTTTTTTCGCGAGCATGAATTTTCCTTCGCACGCTCCAGTTTCTGCCTCGACGCGCATTTCCAAATTCTTTTTGGTGTCGTTCGTAAGCACTTCGCCCAAAAGCTCTGCGAATTTCGCGGCGTGCTCGGCTTCTTCAAAAGCATAGCGTTTGAAAGCCTCGGCGATTTCCGGATAGCCTTGGCGGTCGGCATGGCGGCTCATCGCCAAATACATTCCGACTTCGCTGCATTCGCCGTTGAAATTGTCGCGCAATCCCTGGACAACTTCCGCGTCCAAGCCTTTCGCCGAGCCGACTTCGTGCTCGCAGGCAAATCCAGCGTCATCCTTTACTTCCACCCAAGGATTTTTCGCGTGGCACTGCGGACATTCTTCGGGAGTGTTGTCGCCCGTAAAAACATAACCGCAAATCTTACATCTCCATTTCTTCATACAAACCTCCGTGATATAGTAAATATATGAAATTCAATTGCGAAAATTCAATTTTGCAATCGAATTTTGCGCGCGCAAAGAACTTGTCGCGACGCTTTATTTTAAATATAACAATTTTTTTCGGAAACGGCTAGGGGATTTTCGAAGAAAACTCGCTAGCAATTCCGCGTGGCAAACTCGCCTTATTCCGAAACCGCCGCGCCTGGCAAGCCGATGTCTTTTCGGAAAAACATTCCGTCGAATTTTACGGCTTCCAAAGCGTCGTATGATTTTTTCCAAGCCGCATCGAAAGTTTCCGCCGTCGTGCAAACCGCGAGAACGCGGCCGCCGCTTGTGAGCATTTTGCGCGCGGACGAATCTTTCGAATTTTCCGCGCCGCTTTCTTCAACTGCGCCCGCCACAAAAATTTTCGCGCCGTTTTTTTGCAAAATGTTTTCGTCGATGGAAATCGGAACGCCTTTGTTGTACGCGCCAGGATATCCGCCTGAAACGACGACTGGCGCGACAGCGAATTCTTTTTTCCAATTCAATTTGAATTCGTTCAAATTTCCCTGCGCGATCGCCTCGCACATTTTCGCAAAATCAAAATCCATGAGCGGAAACACGGCTTGAGTTTCGGGATCGCCAAGCCGAACATTGTATTCCAAAAGTTTTGGGCCGTTCGGAGTTATCATCACGCCGAAAAAAATGAATCCGCGATAATCGAATTTTTCCGCAATCAAACCGTCCAAAGTTGGGCGCAAAATATTTTCTTCGAACTGCTTCATAATTTCGGGCGTTACGTCGGGGAGGGGACAAACCGCGCCCATGCCGCCAGTGTTCGGACCTTTCGCGCCGTCGTTCAAACGCTTGTGGTCACGCGCAGGCAAAAACGGAACTATCGTAGCCGTGCCTTTTTTGATTGAATTTTCATCGACGCTCACCGCTGCCAAAACCGACATTTCGATTCCCGAAAGATAATCTTCCACGACAATTTTTTTTCCCGCGCTTCCAACTCGCCCGGAATTCATAATGTCGTCCACCGCCGCGAGCGCCTGCTCAAGAGTCTTCGCCACGACCACGCCTTTTCCCGCCGCAAGCCCGTCGGCTTTTATCACGATCGGCGCGCCGTGATTTTTAATGTAATTTTCCACCGCAGCCTGTTCGCAAAAAGTTTCGCTTTCCGCGCTGGCAACGCGATATTTTTTCATAAACGCTTTCGCAAAATCTTTGCTTGCTTCGAGTTGCGCCGCAGCCTTTTTCGCGCCGACGCACGGAATTCCTGCCGCCCAAAATTCATCCGCCAAACCTTCGGCAAGCGGATCTTCCGGCCCGATTACAGCGAGCGTGCATTTTTCTTTTTTTGCGATTTCAACGTAAGTATTTTCGCCGTTCGCGTCCGATTTGGGAAGCGGAACATTCCGACATTTTTTTTCGTTACAAGTGCCGCCGTTTCCAACTGCGCACAAAATTTCTTCGACAGAATCACTTTGGGCAAGCCGCCATGCGATTGCATGCTCGCGTCCGCCCGACCCGATAACGATAATTTTTTGCATGAAAACATTGTAAAACAAAATTCATTTTTTTTCAATATTAGATTTAACGATTTTCGCATTTCACATTTATGTCAAAAATATCAAAAAATTCTTTTTTTATACTTGACACTATTGGAAAAATTCTGTAGAATCATAAAACTATCATTGTAGTTTCTGCCCTTGTAGCTCAGCCGGTAGAGCGCAGCCATGGTAAGGCTGAGGTCTGCGGTTCGATCCCGCACGGGGGCTTTAAAATTTGTTATAGGAGTTTTTTATGGCAAGCAAGAAAAAGGGAGCGGTGGAAATCATCGCGTTGCAGTGCACTGAGTGCAAGCGCAGAAATTATACGACTTACAAAAATCGCAAGAATATCCAGGGCAAATTGGAATTGAACAAATATTGCCCGTTCGATCGCAAGCACACGCTCCACAAGGAAACAAAAGTAAAATAATTTTGTTTCGAGAGCATTTTTAAGGATTTTCTCCGTGAAAACGGTAGAAATATTTAGGGCGGTAGTTCAGTTGGTAGAGCACCGGTCTCCAAAACCGGCTGTCGCGGGTTCAAGTCCTGCCCGCCCTGTTTTTTGAGGAATTTATGGCAAAAGTTTTTGGTTTTTTCAAAGATTGCGTCCGCGAACTTAAGTTGGTGTCATGGCCGACGCGGGACTATGTTTTGTCCAGCGTCAGAGTCGTGTTGATTTCCACTATTATAGTCGCTGTGATTTTGGGCGCGTTGGATCTTGGCTTTACCGAGCTTTTCCGTCTTTTGATGAAATAAGGAAAAATTATGGCGAGTGCTTGGTACATTCTTCAAACATACGCGGCTTATGAGGCGAAAATTTCGCGCACGATTCAGCATATGTTGGAAACTGGCGATCTTGATTCCAATGTCGTAAAAAGCATCAAAGTTCCCGAAGAAGAAGTCGTCGAAATCAAAGACGGCAAGAAAAAAGTTCGAAAAACGAAAATTCTTCCAAGTTATGTCATGATGGAATTGGATTTGCCGGATTTGGGCTGGAAAGACACTTGCGCGAAAATCCGTCGAATTCAGGGCGTGAATGGTTTTGTCGGCACAAAGCCGAACGAGCGTCCGCGTCCGATTCCCGTTGAAGAAGCCAAGAGGATGCTCGCGCGCGCTGGCGAAATCAAGGGCGAAAAAGTCGTTCGCGTCAAGCAAAGTTATGCCGTCGGCGATGTCGTTAAAATCATGGAAGGTCCTTTCGCCACGTTTGAAGGCGCTGTCGAAAAAATCGAGGACGGCAAGGACAAACTTACCGTGAACGTGCAGATTTTCGGACGCGCCACTCCTGTGGAAGTGAGCATGACTCAGGTCGAAAAATCTGTAAAATGACAAAAATTCCGCGTGTTTTGCCAAATGCGCGGTTAGGGTGGCGAAAGCCGCTCATTTTTGGGAGGAAAGCAACCGTCCGTTGGAAGAGGACTTTCCGCTAACACCAAATTTAGGAGTAAAAAATGGCAAAGAAAGAAGTAACCGCTGTCATCAAACTGCAATGCCCTGCGGGCGCGGCGACACCGGCTCCTCCGATTGGTCCTGCTCTTGGACCGCATGGCGTGAGCGCTCCGAAATTTGTGCAGGAATTCAACGACCGTACAAAAAGTATGGAAAAAGGGCTCATCATCCCTGTCGTGATTACAGTCTACAAAGACAAATCCTACACATTCATTCTCAAAACTCCCCCGGCGGCGGTTTTGATTAAGAAAGCGCTCAAATTGGAAAAGGGTTCCGCGAATCCGCTCCGCGACAAAGTGGGTAAACTCACTGCGGCGCAGCTTGAAGAAATCGCGAAAACAAAAATGCCCGACGTTAGCGCGAACGACCTTGAAGCCGCGAAGAAAATCGTGGCTGGAACGGCGCGAAGCATGGGCGTTGAGGTGGAGGCCTAAATGAAACACGGAAAAAAATACCGCGCGTCGGCGGCCAAATATGATTTGACAAAAAAATACGATGTTCCCACAGCCTGCAAAATGGTTCAGGACATGAAGTATACAAATTTTGACGAAACTGTGGAAGCGCATGTTTTGCTCAAATTGCCCAAAAACGCGACTGTCCGCGACACTTTGGTTTTTCCGAATCAATTTCGCGGCGAAAAGAAAGTTTTGGTTTTCTGCAAAGAAGATCGCGTTCAGGAAGCGTTGGATGCGGGTGCGGCTTATGCCGGTGCTGCCGACTACATCGAAAAGGTTAAGGGCGGTTGGCTTGATTTTGACATCGCCGTCGCCACTCCCGATATGATGAAAGACGTCGGACGCTTGGGTATGGTTTTGGGACGCAAAGGCTTGATGCCGAATCCGAAAACTGGCACTGTTACGAACGACATCGTTGCCGCGATTGGCGAACTTAAAAAAGGTCGCACCGAATATCGCGCCGACAAAACGGGCATCGTTCACATTGCGGTGGGAAAAGTTTCGATGGATGCCGAAAAGTTGCAGCAGAACATCGACGCTTTGATTGCCGAAATCGAGCGCAAAAAGCCTTCCGATGCTTCAGCGGATTACATCAAGACGATTTCAGTGAGTTCTTCGATGGGACCTGGAGTTTGGGTCAAATACAAGGACGAGGAGTAGAATATGGCAATGCTTGCAAAAAAAATCCAGCCGGCGAAAACCGCCGCGATTGAGGCCGCCAAAAAAACTCTCGGCGAATACAACGACTTTATCTTTACAGAATATCGCGGCATGACTGTCGAGCAGATTACGAGATTGCGCGACAAACTCCGCGAAAAAGACAGCGTTGTAAAAGTTATCAAAAATAACTTCGCGCGCATCGCTTTCGAGGGAATGGACGCTGCGAATGTGTCCGAATACCTCAAAGGTCCTACTGCCATCGCGATGGCAAAGCAGGATTCCAACGAAACGGCGAAGATTTTGTATGATTTCGCACAGGAAGTGCCAGCGCTCAAAATCAAAGGCGCGTTGGTGAACAAAGAAATTTACGATGCGGCGAAAACCGAAGCGTATTCGAAAGTTCCTGGCAAAAATCAGCTTATCGCGATGCTTATGTCTGCGATCAATGGGCCGGCGCAAAAACTCGCCGCCACGTTGCAGGCTTACGTTGAAAAGCTGGAAAAGGAAGGCGGCGCGCCTGCTCCAAAAGCGGAAGCCGCTCCTGCTGAAGCCCCAAAAACGGAGGCTGCACCTGCGGCTGATGCAAGTGCTCCCGCTGCTGCGGAAACTGAGGCTGCGCCTCAGGCTTAAATTTAAAATTGAATTTTGCCTGCGTTTTGCGCGGCGAAATTCCGGGGCAACGAATTTTCGTTGTTCCAAACGCGGTCAGGCTTCGTTCGCTGCTGACTGTCCGCGTAAATATCGGGACTTGTTCCCCGCGCCGCTTGTGCGGCATGAAATTAATTTTTATGGAGAAGACAATGGCAGCATTAACAAACGAACAGATTTTGGACGCGATTGCGTCGATGACAGTTCTGGAAGCCTCAGAATTGGTAAAGGCGATGGAAGAAAAATTCGGTGTAACAGCCGCTGTTGCTGTCGCCGCCGCTCCTGGAGCCGCCGCTGCTGGCGCGCCCGCAGAAGAGCAGACCGAATTCTCAGTTTCTTTGGACAGTTTTGACGCGGCCAAGAAAATCGGAGTCATCAAAGCAGTCAAGGCTCTCACAAACCTCGGTTTGGGCGAAGCGAAGGCTTTGGTGGAAGGCGCGCCGAAAGTCATCAAGGAAGGCTTGAGCAAGGCCGATGCCGACAAGTGGATTGCCGATATCGAAGCCGCCGGCGGAAAGGCTTCCAAGAAATAATACGGTTTCGAGAAAATTCGCATTTGGCGTGGCATAATTTTTCCGCGCCGCTTGCGAATTATTGCGAAAATCGTATCGGGCTTTTCGCCTTGCGGAAGGCTCGACAATTTAAAAAATAATTGAATTTGTTCTAAAAATTTGGAACAGAACAGGCATTTTCGCGGCTGAGTCTTTCGTGCTGTGAGGAGTTTCCTTGCGTAGCGGAGATTTTGACTGCGCGTATGCTTTTCAGGGGAAAAAATGTTCGCAAAAAGCCGGACAATTGACCGTAAATATTACGGCAAGGACATCAAGTCTTCGATGGATGTCCCAAATCTAATCGATATTCAGACAGCATCGTATGAATATTTCCTTCAAAAAGAAAAACTGGACAAAGGCGAGCCGCTGGAAAATCAGGGCTTGCAGGAAGCGTTCACTTCGACTTTTCCGATTGAAAGCGCGAACGGCGATATGTCCTTGGAATATGAATTCTATCAACTTGACAACGAAGGAAAGAAATTCTCCGAATTGGAATGCAAGCAAAAGGGCTTGACTTATTCCGTTCCGCTCAAGGCGCGAATAAATTTGAACTTCAAAGACACGGGCGCAATCTTGCAAAAAGACATTTACATGGGCGACATTCCGCTCATGACGCCGCGTGGAACTTTCATTATAAATGGCGCGGAGCGCGTCGTCGTTTCGCAGATTCACCGTTCGCCTGGCGTAATTTTCAATCACGACAAGGGCGTTTGGGCGAGTCGCATCATTCCGTACCGAGGCTCGTGGCTGGAATTTGAAATCGACCAAAAAAAGGAATTGATTTTCGCCAAAATCGACCGAAAGAAAAAAATTCTCGGAACGATTTTCCTGCGCGCGCTCGGATTTGAAAGCCGCGAAGAAATCATCGATGTTTTCTATGATACAGAAAAGGCTTCTGTGAAGGACAACGCCGCCACGCGCGAAGGCTTGGTGAATCGCATTTTGTCCAAGGCGATTTTTGTCAAGGACGCGGATTCCGGCGAAGAGAAAAAACTTTTCCCGGCTGGTGCGCGGCTTCATCCGCACGACATCGACGATTTGATTGCCAACGGAATCAAGGAAATTCAAGTAATCAAATTTGACAGCCGCAAAAATCCCGAAAACAAGGACGAAAGGAATTCTTCGCTTGATTCTGAAATCATCATAAATTGCTTTGAGCGCGAGGAAATCAAGTACGCCAAGGAAGGTTCGGAAAGCGACGAGCCGACAAAAGAAGAGGCCTTGAGCACAGTCTACAGCGTGCTTTTGCCTGGCGAGCCGATTACCGTGGAAAACGCCGAAAAGGATTTGAATTCGATGTTCTTCACGTCGCGCCGCTATGATTTGGGACGTGTGGGACGCTACAAGCTCAACAAAAAATTCGACTACAATCCGCCGAAGGACGACACTGTTCTCACGAAAGAGGACATCACGAACACGATGAAATTCCTCATCAAAGTTTACATCGGCGAAGAGGCGCGCGACGACATCGACCATTTGGGCAACCGCCGCATCCGAAGCGTCGGCGAATTGATGACGAATCAAATCAAAACTTCGTTCGCTCGAATGGAACGAATTGCCAAAGAGCGAATGGGCGCGAAAGACAACGAAACGATAAAGCCTCAGGATTTGATTTCTTCCAAACCGATCATCGCGGCGATAAAAGAATTTTTCGGCTCGTCTCAGCTTTCGCAATTCATGGATCAAATCAATCCGCTTGCGGAACTCACGCACAAACGCCGCCTGAATGCGCTCGGACCGGGCGGTCTTTCCCGCGACAGGGCAGGATTTGAAGTGCGCGACGTTCACTATTCGCATTACGGACGAATGTGTCCGATTGAGACGCCGGAAGGCCCGAACATCGGACTTATCGTCTCGCTTGCGATTTACACGCGCGTCAATGAATACGGATTTTTGGAAGCGCCTTATCGTAAAATCGAAAAAGGCAAGGCGACGAACAAAATCGAATATCTTTCGGCGATGGACGAAGACAAATATTACATCGGTCAAGTAAGCGAAGGTATGAAAAATGACGGTTCGTTCGCCACGGATATGATTTCGTGCCGAAGACGCGGCGACTATACCACTCGTTCGCCAAAAGACGTTCAGTATATGGACGTTTCTCCGCGCCAAGTAATTTCTGTTTCCGCCGCGTTGATTCCGTTCCTTGAGCACGACGACGCAAACCGCGCTTTGATGGGCTGCAACATGCAGCGTCAGGCAGTGCCGCTTTTGTTCCCCGAGCCGCCTTATGTCGGCACTGGAATGGAGCAAAAATGCGCCTACGATTCCGGCGTTTTGGTGAAAGCCGCTCGCGCGGGCGAAGTGGTCAAAGTTACGAGCGAATGTGTTTCGATAAAGCCCGAAGGCGCGAAGCGCGGCGAAATTGACGAATATCCGCTTCTCAAATATCAGCGCACGAACAACGACACTTGCAACCATCAGCGTCCGACAGTCGAAGTGGGCGAAAAAGTCGATGCTGGCGCGGTGATTGCCGACGGACCTGCGACATTTAACGGCGAGCTTGCTTTGGGACGAAACATTCTCGTTGGATTCGTTCCGTGGAACGGCTACAATTACGAGGATGCCGTTCTCATCAGCCAGCGCGTTGTAAAAGAAGATATGTACACTTCGATTCACATCAAGGAATTTTCTACGGAAATCCGTGAAACGAAACTCGGACCTGAAAGAATAACGCGCGATGTTCCGAACACCGCCGAAAAGAATCTCGACAACTTGGACGCGGAAGGAATCATTCGCATCGGCGCGAAAGTTCGTTCCGGCGACATTTTGGTGGGAAAAGTCACGCCAAAAAGCGAAGCCGAAACCACGCCCGAATTCAAGTTGCTCAATTCGATTTTCGGCGAAAAGGCGAAAGAAGTGCGCGACACATCTTTGCGCGTTCCGCACGGCGTGGAAGGCGTTGTAATCGACATCCAGCGGCTCAAGCGCAGCGAAGGCGACGATCTCAATCCGGGCGTTGATCAGGTTGTAAAAGTGATGATTGCCAACAAGCGAAAACTTCGCGAGGGCGACAAAATGGCCGGCCGCCACGGAAACAAAGGTGTCGTTTCGCGAATCCTTCCCGAAGAGGACATGCCGTATTTGGAAGACGGAACTCCGCTTGACGTTTGCTTGAATCCGCTTGGCGTTCCTTCGCGAATGAACATCGGACAGATTATGGAATCGGAATTGGGAATTGCCGGAAAATATTTGGGACAATTCTTCGAATCGCCGGTTTTCCAGTCGCCGAGCCAAGAGCAGATTGCCAAAAAGCTTGAGGAAGCGGGACTTTCCAAGGATTGTAAGCAGGTTGTCCGCGACGGACGCACCGGCGAGCCTTTCGTAAATCCGATTTTCGTCGGCGTAATTTACTATATGAAACTCCATCACTTGGTTGACGACAAAATGCATGCGCGTTCCACAGGACCTTATTCTTTGGTTACGCAGCAGCCGCTCGGTGGAAAGGCGCAGTTCGGCGGCCAGCGTCTCGGCGAAATGGAAGTGTGGGCGTTGGAAGCGTATGGCGCGGCGAACACGTTGCAGGAAATGATGACAATCAAATCCGACGATATGAATGGCCGTTCCAAAGTTTACGAAGCGATCGTAAAAGGCGAGCCTTCCACGCCGGCGGGCGTTCCCGAATCGTTCAACGTTTTGGTGCAGGAATTGCGCGGCTTGGCTTTGGATTTTACGATTTCCGATGCTAAGGGCAAGCAAATCGCGCTTACCGAACGCGACCAAGAATTGATTGACAAGGCGGCTTCCGGATTTGACAAGGAAGCATAAAAAGCATTTCGCGTGCTTTTTCATGCGCAATTTTAATGGTAAAACTGCGATTCCGGGCATATTTGCCCGGCGGCTATGGCCGAATTTTTTAGGAGGAAACGAATGCGTGATATTCAAGATTTTGACAGCGTGAAAATAAAACTTGCCTCGCCGGACACGATCCGCGCGTGGTCTTATGGCGAAGTCAAAAAGCCTGAAACGATAAATTACCGCACCTTGCGCCCCGAGCGCGACGGACTTTTTTGCGAGCGCATTTTCGGCACTACAAAAGAATGGGAATGCTATTGCGGCAAGTTCAAATCGATTCGATACAAGGGCGTGATTTGCGATCGTTGCGGCGTAGAAGTCACTCATTTCAAAGTGCGACGCGAGCGCACGGGTCACATAGAATTGGCCGCGCCCGTGAGCCACATTTGGTATTACAGAAGTGTTCCCAGCCGAATGGGACTTTTGCTTGATTTGCAAGTGGCGGCTTTGAGAAATGTCCTGTATTATGAAAAATACATTGTCATAGATGCGGGCGACACTGATCTCAAAAAGATGGATCTCCTCACGGAGGACGAATATCGCGAGGCGCAAGAACGCTATGGCGGCGCATTTACGGCGGGCATGGGCGCGGAAGCGATAAAGACGCTTTTGGACGGCTTGGATTTGGACGCGCTCGCTTCGGAACTCCGCGCGAAAATGATTGAAAAAGGCGAGAAAAGCGACAAGCGGCTTTTGAAGCGAATCGAAATCGTGGAAAATTTCCGCTCGTCCGGAAACAAAGCCTCATGGATGATTTTGGACGTGATTCCGGTGATGCCGCCTGAATTGCGCCCGATGGTTCAGTTGGACGGTGGCCGTTTTGCGACGAGCGACTTGAACGATTTGTATCGCCGCGTCATCAACCGCAACAATCGCCTCAAAAGGCTTTTGCAGCTTTCCGCTCCCGACATCATCATTCGCAACGAAAAACGAATGTTGCAGGAAGCCGTGGATTCTTTGTTCGACAATTCGAAGCGCAAGCGAATCGTAAAAGGCGCGTCGAATCGTCCGCTCAAATCCATCAGCGACATGATAAAAGGAAAGCAGGGACGTTTCCGCCAAAATCTTCTCGGAAAGCGCGTCGATTATTCGGGACGCTCGGTAATCGTTGTTGGACCTGAATTGAAACTTTGGCAATGCGGACTTCCCACGAAAATGGCGCTCGAGCTTTTCAAGCCGTTTTTGATGAAGCGTCTCATCGATAAAGGCGCCGTCCTCAATTTGAAAAAAGCAAAGCAATATGTCGAGCAGGAAGATCCGATAGTTTTCAGCATCCTCGACGAAGTTGTGAGTGAGCATCCAGTCATGCTGAACCGCGCGCCGACTTTGCACCGCTTGGGAATCCAGGCGTTCGAGCCGGTTTTGGTGGAAGGCAAGGCAATCAAATTGCATCCGCTCGCTTGCAAAGCGTTCAACGCGGACTTTGACGGCGACCAAATGGCGATTCACGTTCCGCTCACTCAGGCGGCGCAAATGGAATGCTGGACATTGATGCTTTCGGCGCGAAACTTGCTCGACCCCGCGAACGGAAATACAATCGTTTATCCTTCTCAGGACATGGTTTTGGGAATCTACTATATGACTTCCGTCAAGCCCAACGCGCGTGGAACAGGAAAGCGATTTTCTTCCGCTGATGAAGTGCGAATGGCTGCCGAATGCGGCAACATTGAATGGCAGGCGAGCATCAAAGTTCCCGCTCCGAAAGACGCGCTTGTCGTGGATGCCGCGAAAGATCCCGACTTCAAAAAAGGCGACTTGATTGAAACTACGGCGGGAACGCTTGCTTTCAACGACGCGATGCCCGAAGAAGTGAATTATGTGAACAGGCAATATGGCGACAAGCAGCTTCGCGCGATGATCGAAAAAGTCTACCATGAGAAAGGTCCGTGGCTCACGATAAAAATGCTCGACGCGATCAAAGCCGTAGGCTATCAAAACGCTACTTTCTATGGCGCGACTCTTTCTATGGACGACATTTTGATTCCGCCCGAAAAGAAAGAAATGGTCGAAAATGCCAATAGGCAGGTCGAGGACATTGTTCGCCTGTATTCCGAAGGACAGCTTACGGAAGACGAACGCTATAACCGCGTAACCGACATTTGGCAGCGCACGAATGAAAATCTCACCAAAAAAATGATGGAGAATCTCGAAAAGGACAAGGACGGATTCAACACGATTTACATGATGGCAAAATCCGGCGCGCGCGGCTCTCCGAAGCAGATTTCGCAGTTGGCGGCGATGCGCGGTTTGATGTCAAAGCCGAACGGCGAAATCATCGAACTTCCAGTCCGCTCGAATTTCTACGAAGGACTTTCGGTCATCGAATTCTTCATTTCGACAAACGGTGCGCGAAAAGGTCTTTCCGACACCGCGCTTAAAACTGCCGACGCTGGTTATATGACGCGCCGCCTTGTCGATGTCGCGCAAGATGTCGTAATCAACGAGGACGATTGCGGAACGATAAACGGAATCGACTATACGGCGATCAAAGACGGCGACGAAATCATCGAGCATTTGGCGGACAGAATCGCCGGACACTTTACGATTGAGCGCGTTGTTCATCCGATTACGGGCGAAATTCTTTGCGACGTGAATCAATATGTCGATGACGCGCTTGCCAAGAAAATCGAAGAGGCTGGCGTTGAAAAAGTCAAGCTTCGAACGGTGCTTACTTGCGAAGCAAAGCACGGCGTTTGCGTAAAATGCTATGGCAAAAACCTTGCCCGCAACAAAATCGTCGAAATTGGCGAAGCCGTGGGAATCATTGCCGCGCAGTCCATCGGACAGCCTGGAACGCAGCTCACGTTGCGCACTTTCCACTCGGGCGGTGCCGCTTCGAAAGTTACGCAGGACAACAACATCGTTCTCAAATTCCCCGCAATCATCGGAGAAATTACGGGCTCGAGCGTTCCCAAAAACGGGCACGACCTTTTCACTCGTAAGGGAAAGATGGTCGTCACTCGCATAATCGACAGGGCTGACACAGAGCAATACGGAAAACTTCATGTAAAAGACGGCCACAGAGTTCTCAAAGGCACTGTGCTCGCTGGCGGCAAGGACAATGAATTCGTCGCGGCGGAAAACGGCTATATTGTCATAAAGGACAAAGTGCTTTATTTGTGCGGCAGCGATCAGACGATTGAAATTGCGAACGGTTCTGAAATATTCGTGAAAAAGGGAGCTGTTCTTGAGGCGAACGCCGTTATCGGTGAACTCGACGCTTATACCGAGCCGATTTTGGCGGAATATACGGGATATGTTCACTTCGAGGACATTCAAAGTGGCGTTACATTGGAAGAAGAAATCGACCAAACAACGTCGAATGTCGTTCGGAGAATCAGTTCGCTCCATTTGGACATAAAAAATCCGCGCGTATACATCACGGACGAAGCCGGAAACGAATTGGGAAGTTACTTCCTGCCGGCTGGCGCGCGACTTTTGGTTGACGACAAGCAGCCGATTACGGCGGGCGACAAGATTGCCGAAATGCCGAAAGAAGCCGCGAAATCGGACGACATCACTGGCGGTTTGCCGCGCGTTTCGGAATTGTTCGAAGCCCGCAGGCCTTCTTCGCCAAGCGTGCTTTCTCAAATTTCTGGAACTGTCAAATTCAAGGAAATCAAAAAAGCCAAGCGCGTGATTGTTGTTGTGGACAAATACGGAAAGCAATACGATCATCTCGTTCCGATTTCCAAGCGAATGTTGGTTCGTGATGGCGACCAAGTGGAGGCGGGCGAGCCGCTTTGCGACGGACAGCCAAGTCCGCACGATGTTCTTACGATTTTGGGCGAAAACGCGCTTCAAAATTATTTGATGGACGAAATCCAGCAAGTTTATCGTGCGCAGGGCGTAAGCATCAACGACAAGCACATTGGAATTATCGTTCGGCAAATGTTGCGCAAAGTTGCAATTACTCGCGTTGGCGACACTCGGTTCATCTTTGGTCAGCAGGTGGACAAATATCGCTTCCATGAGGAAAATGCCCGCGTGATCGCGGACGGCGGACAGCCGGCGACTGGCTGCCCGATGTTCCAAGGAATTACGAAGGCCGCTTTGAACGTGGATTCGTTCCTTTCCGCCGCCTCGTTCCAGGAAACAACGCGCGTTCTCACCAACGCCGCCATCGGCGGAAGCATCGACGCTTTGCATGGAATCAAGGAAAATGTTTCCATCGGCCACATGATTCCGGCGGGAACTGGCATCAAAAATTATCGTGGCGTGAAAGTCTACGATGACAGCGATGTGGATTTGGACATTCAGATGAACGAAATTTTGGAACGCCGTCGCATTGAAAAGGAGCTTGAGGCCAAAGCGCAGGAAGAACGCGAGCGCGAAGCCGCTTCCCTTGAAATCAGCGAAGAGCAGGACTGAAATCCGTTCGATATGAGCCAAAGTTTTGAAAATTAGAATTTTTCAAAACTTTGGCTTTGTTTGCTTTGGCAAAATTTTGGCGGCGAAAATCGCATAGCGAGGTTTCGCGCTGCTTAAAAGTTTTGCCAAAATTTTTCATACTGCCGCGCCGCGCATTTCTTCTACGCTCGCGTAGCCTTTGCGTTTCATGAATTCTTCCAGCCCTTCCACGATTTGAATCATCACGAATGGATTTGCGAAAGTCGCCGTTCCCACTTGAACTGCGCTCGCGCCTGCCATGATGAATTCTGCTGCGTCGCGCCAAGTGGCGATTCCGCCGATTCCGATTATCGGGACGCGCTTTTCCTGCGGCAATTTTTTCATTTCCGAAAAAACTTCGTAGACCAAACGCAGCGCGATCGGACGAACGGCGGGTCCGCCGAATCCAGCCTTTATTTTTTCAAAAACAGGCCGCGCCTTTTCGATGTCAATTGCAACGCCTTGGAACGAGTTGCACAAACTTATCGCGTCCGCGCCCGCCGCAACGCACGACATCGCAACGGCGGCCACGTCGCTTGCCTGCGGCGTGAGTTTTACGATGAGCGGCTTTGAAACGATTTCGCGGATTCGCCTTGTAATGCCGCTCGCGTCCTCGCAAGTCATTCCGAAGGCGGCCCCTCCCTTTGAAACGTTCGGGCAGGAAATGTTCAATTCGATTGCATCAACTTCCGTCTCTTCCAAAAGCCGCGCGCCCTCTTCGTAACTTTCCGCCGTCGAGCCTGAAAGATTTGCGATTACTGACGTGCCGATTTTTTTCATCGCAGGAAATTCTTCGCGTATGAAATGCGGAATGCCAGGATTTTGAAGGCCGATTGAATTCATCAAGCCCGAAGGCGTTTCCCAAATGCGCACTCCGGAATTTCCTTCGCGCGCTTCGAGCGTGAGGCCTTTGCTCGCAATCGCGCCGAGCGACGCGACGTCAAAAATATTTTTGTATTCCGCTCCGAATCCGAAGGTGCCCGAAGCCGCGATCACGGGATTTTTCAAAAAAAGCTCTTTTTTTGCGCCGCTCGTTCCGTGCGAACTGTGCGAAAAAATCTTGACGCTCAAGTCAACTTTTTCCAAAGGCGGCTTTGCTTTTGCGAATTCCTTTTCGTCAAAAATAATTTCGCTTGCTTCAAAAACAGGGCCGTCCTTGCAGCAGCGTTTTAGACCGCTTTTCGTTTTGATCGTGCAGCCGAGACACGCGCCCATTCCGCAAGCCATTTTTGATTCCAATGAAAGGAAACATTTTGTGCCCGCTTCGGCGCAAATTTTTTGAATGTAGCGCAGCATCGGTTCAGGGCCGCATGCGTAAACGATTGAATATTTTTTTTCTTTTAAAACTTGCGCCGTCAATGCCGCGCTTATCATTCCGCGAATTCCGCACGAGCCGTCGTCGGTGGTGACGACAAGATTTTCAGGCGAAACATTTTCGATTCCGTAAGAGCCGCTTTTGAAGCTCGCGTAAAAATCATAAGATTTTGGCGGTAAGTTTTTTGCAAAGCCTGCCACCGGCGCGATTCCGATTCCGCCGCCTGCGATGCAAACTTTTTCATTTTTATCGGGTGAAGGAAAAACGTTTCCGCACGGACCGAGCAGTTCAAGAAAGTCGCCTTTTTGCAAGGAGCACAATTCTCTCGTGCC
This sequence comes from uncultured Treponema sp., assembly GCA_947178095.1. Taxonomy (GTDB): domain Bacteria; phylum Spirochaetota; class Spirochaetia; order Treponematales; family Treponemataceae; genus Treponema_D. The sequence continues at coordinate 10,453 of CAMWWZ010000013.1, read as the reverse complement.
TTGCCCTTTTTTCAAAATCAAAAATTCAACTTTGATATACCCCATACGGGTATCGGGTATCGCGTTGAAAACGCTGATTGGACGCGCAAGCAAAACTTGCGAATGCTTTGCACGAAGCATGAAAAATTGTCCTGGCGAAGGAACGGAATTTTCTTGCGCCGCAAATTTGATCGTAAGCGAAAAAACGCTTCCGCTTGGAAAGGCTTCTTTTACGCTCGTGCAATTTTCGACTTGCGCTTCGCAAAAAACTGGAATTGTGTTTTTTGAACAATCTGAAAATCCGCTCATACGAACCTCGTCAAATCTTTTTTGCTTGCTAGCGCGGCGCGAGCTGCGCTTTCGGCGATGTCTTCCATGGTGAGGAAAGCGGTCGCCATTTTTTCGGCAAGCGAAGAATCTTTTTTGTATGCGCACAAAATTCCTCGGCTTGAATTCACCACGCCGCCTGCTTCTTGCAAAAGCGTCGCGCAGATTTCTGCATCGCCGCCTTGTGCGCCGTAGCCCGGAATCAAAAAGAAAATTTTTGGATAAGCCTTGCGCAGAAATTCCGCGTCGTCTTTGTGCGTGCATCCAACGACCGCGCCCACGCACGAGCAAGTTTGTTCCGGAAAATCGGATTCGGTGTTTTTCAAAATGCGATTTAATTCCGCGCCCACGCAATCAAGAACGCGCCCGCCTTGTGACAATTCTTTTTGTTCGATGTCGGCGGCTCCCGGATTCGAAGTGCGGAGCAAAACGAAAACGCCTTTTTTTTGCGATGCGCACATCTGCGTAAAAGGTTCGAGCGTGTCAAATCCCATGTAAGGATTCACGGTGATGATGTCGGTTTCAAAATCGCCCGAAAAATGTGCGCGGGCATAGGCTTGCGCGCTCGCCGCGATGTCCCCCCGCTTTATGTCGCTTATCGCGACGAAGCCCGCATCGCGCACCACTTGCAAAGTCTGCGCGAACGCTTCCATTCCTTGCAAGCCCATCGCTTCGTAATACGCGACTTGAATTTTAAAGCAACACGCGCTTTTGTCGCGGGCGACTCGCTCAACGATGGCTTTGTTGTACGCGAGAACAGCCGCCGCAGGGGAGGGGAAATTTTTCAAAATATTTTGCGGAATGTAAGAAGGGTCGGTGTCAAGCCCGATGCAAAGCGGACCTGCACGCCGCGCCGCTTCCTGTAAGATTTGCATTTTGTGTTTCATAATTTTATTATAGCAGAAAAATTGGAAATGATAAAGGGGCGGCGGCGAAGTTAAGCCTTTCCCCGAAAACAGCCTTCACTCCGTGAGCTTTTGTACAAGAGATTCCACCGCCTTTTTTTCTTTTTCGGAAAGCTTTTCAAAGTTTTCGACGAGCGTCCTTTGCCGGAACGAAAGCGCGTTTTCTGTCTTGCTTCCTGCCGCAAGATATTCCACGCTCACGCCGAGCACCTGCGCAAGCCGGACGGCAACATCGGCGGGAGGCATGGAAGGGCGGCTTCCGACATACGTCAAAAGCGTGCGGGGATTTATGCTCGCCTTTGCCGCAAGCTCCTTGTGGTGAATTCCCTTGTATTCCATCTCCTCTTTCAGACGTTCGCCAAAATTCATGGCTTTATGATACATGAAACTTGCACAAAATCGATTGACTTATACAATAAATCGTAGTATTCCGTTTAAAAAATACATAAATTTGCACAAAATTTGTTGACAAATACAAAAAATTGTAGTATTGTAAGTTTAACGTGCATAAAGTTGTAGTAAATAATGCATAAACTACGATTTATTGCACAAAATTTTTTTTAAGGAGGCAATATATGAAAAAATTGCTTTTTGTCTTGGCTTGCGCGGCGAGCCTCGGATTGTGGATTTCCTGCAACAATGGAGCGCAGGAATTGGACGTTACTTTGCACGGCGGTATGGATGATAAAACCTACACAAACGTAGGAACCGTTACGGCGAAGAAAATTACGATGGTGACTCGCAAAGCAGGAAAAGTTTTGCGCGATAGCAATGACAATATTGTCAAGCCGACTGACGGAAAAGACTACTATCGAGGTTGGGAGTACGATAAAACAGAAGGGGAGGATGTAGAATATTGGTTCTACAATGAGTGGGATGCTGGTACAGATGTAACATTTGACAGTGCATCAGTGTCATGGTCGAATAATGTAGGAGTTTGGAGCGAAGGCTTTACCACGGGACACGAAAATGTGTCAAACGCAAAATACTACGATTTTAATTTTAAGCTGATTAATGATGATGGAAAGCTTGACCATTGGTTTAGTATTCAAAAAAGCGGCGATGTTTATCAGTTCGGAAACGACAATGCCTATGAATACGGCACTGCAAAACTTTCGGTTTCAGGGGATTTGGAAGGTAATTTCGAAATCGCAACGTTGAAAAAACTTGACTCTAAATATACTGACTATAAACGTATGCGTCTTGACAAATGGACTTATGATGAGGTTACGGAAGAATATAAGCCTTACACTGGTGTCTACTACCTCACAAACGTAAAATTCACCAAAAACTAAACTTCATCGTGCCACGCGCGCGGTGCAAGCTACCAAAAAACATCAGCAACGCTTTGCGTCTGCTGATGCCAAGTCGCCCATGCGCGTCGCATGCCGGCGGCTTTTTTTTTCGCCGTCCAGTGATATGCATTTTCGAAAAGTTTTCTATTACGTAATGCTTTTCGCATGCTTTAATCAGAGGATGTTTTAATTTGTGTAGAAAAAATTATTCGTGCGGCGGGCTCTTATCCCGCCTCTTGCGCCGCGGGCTTCGTTCGCATTTTTCCAAAAATACGAAAATTTTGCTAAAAAAAATGAAAAAGCACTTGTTTTTTTTTCACAACAATATTAGAATAAAAGTTATGCTGAAATTATTCCATAGATAAAAATGGAATTAAAATATAAGGAGTTCAGTGATTATGGCAGAAAAGAAGAAGGAAAAGCGCAGTTCTGTAGTACGCTTCTTTGTAACTGGAGTTGCTTTGGCAATGTTGGTTTTCTCGGTCATGTTGCTTATCGGTCTTAGAATTGCCGTCAACCAAGGCTTGTTTGCGATGTCGCGCGACACTGTGCATAAGTCGGGCGAAGTTACAATCAGGGAAATCAATCGTGTGCACGAAGCCCTTAAGCTTTGCAATGAATATCTTGTGGACAACGTTGCGACTTATATGCGAAATCGCCCCGACACTTGGGCGGCGGATTTGACTGACGAAGCCAAAAAATATTTCGGCGCGGATATGGCTGTCATCGTCAACGCCGAAGGCGTGCAAGTTTCTCCGGAGCGCAATGGTAAAGTATATCGCCCCGACATTATGCAGGCTGCTTTGTCTGGCAATTCTGTCGATGAACTCGTCACTTTGAATGAAGACATTCACTGCGTTTACGGCTCGCCGATTGTAATTGATGGGCGCGTTCGTGGATGCGTAATTGTCCGCAAGATTGCTTCCACCGATAGCCTTGTGCAAGAAATCAAAGAAGACACTGGATATGATGTGACGATTTATGCTACCAATGGCACATTGCGCGCTCACACCAGCGTTGCAGGACTCAAAGGCACTCACATGAATGACCAAAAAATTGCAGATTTGGTTTTGGGTGGCGGCGAGATTATCACCAATAGCATCATCAACGATGAAGAATGGATTTCTTACTATTATCCTCTTAAAGACAGAAGCGGCAAAGTTCTCACGATGCTTTTCATGGGAACTCCGTATTCCAGCGTTCGGGCTACCGCTAAAAGGATTTTCTTTACGGTTATGATAATCTGTATTGTTATGAGTATTGCTTTGTTGGTGACAACTTTGTTCGTGTTCCTCAAGCGAATCGCCAATCCTCTCAAAGTTGTTGGCGATGCGATCGAGCATCTCGGTTCAGGCGATGCGGATTTGACAATGCAGCTTCCAGTTCACGGAAATGACGAATTTGCGGAAATTTGTACCAACGTCAATGCGTTCATTTCAATGCTCCATACGATTATAAAAGAACTTACCGAAGTTCAGACTTCTATCGTAAATCTTGCAAGCGACCTTGGTTCAAGCTCGCAACAATCCGCTTCCGCCACTGCCGAGATTTTGGCGAACGTGGAAAGTATTCAGCGTCAGTCCAAGACTCAGACAGATTCTGTTACGCGCACTGGCGAAATTTTGAATACAGTCGAGCATAGCACGGAAACACTCAATAATCTCATTGAAAATCAGTCTGCGGCCACCACGCAGTCTTCTGCCGCCATCGAGCAAATGTTGGGCAACATCACTTCGGTTTCGAACTCCGTGCACAAGATGTTGGAAAATTTCCACGAGCTCGAACAAGTCGTTCGCAGCGGAAACGAAAAACTTTCGAACGTGAGTGGAAAAGTTCAGCAGATTTCCGAAGAGTCCGAATCGCTTATGCAGGCGAACGATATGATTTCTCAAATCGCTTCGCAGACGAACTTGCTTGCTATGAACGCGGCAATCGAAGCGGCTCACGCGGGCGACGCAGGAAAAGGCTTCTCGGTCGTTGCGGACGAAATCCGAAAATTGGCGGAAAATTCTTCAAGCCAGTCAAGCACGATCAGCACGGAATTGAAGGACATAACGACTTCCATTTCCGATGTCGTCAATCTTTCAGGTCAGGCGCAGGCCGCGTTCGCGAACATCATAACTCACCTCGGTGTTACTGATGGTCTCATCAAGGAAATCGATGGCGCGATGAGCGAGCAGGAATCGGCTTCTCGTCAGATTTTCGAAGCGTTGACTGAAACCAAGAATATGGCCGTGGAAGTGACTGAAAAGTCTAACGATGTGTCTACTGCGGTTACAAACGTTGACAAAGAAATGAGCACCGTCCAGGAGATTTCTGACACCATTTCCAACAGTATGGACGAAATGCAGGCCGGCGCGCAGCAAATCAGCGAATCCGCGCAGAACGTTCAGGATCTTGCGACAAGGGCAAATGAAGAAGTCAAAGTAATGGGCTCGCACTTGAGCAAGTTCAATATTTAGTTTGCGTGTTTTGAAGGAAAGGATTGCCCGCGGGTAATCCTTTCCGTTTTTTTTAACTTTTTCATGGTAGGAAAAATGCGAAAGAATCTTGGAAAGAAAACTCTGTTGTTTCCGATGCCGGTTTTGATCATCGGCACTTATGACGAAAACGGAGCGCCCGACGCTATGAATGCGGCTTGGGGAAGCATTGGCGATGACAATCAAATTTTTCTTTGCTTGAGTCCAGAGCACAAGACCGTAAAAAACATTCTCGCAAAAAAGGCGTTCACCGTGAGTTTCGCCGATGTCGCGCATGTCGTGGAATGCGATTATGTCGGAGTCGTTAGCGGAAATGACACGCCGAACAAAATCGAAAAATCGGGGCTTCATTCGGTGAAAGCCGAAAATGTCGATGCGCCGTATTTTGAAGAATTGCCTTTGACGCTCGAATGCACGCTCATTTCGTATGATGAAAAATCATGCCATTTGTTCGGCGACATCGTAAGCGCGAGCGTTGATGAAAAAATCCTCACCGACGGCAAAATCGATTTGGAAAAATTGAATCCAATCACGTTCGATTGCGTGAGTCACAATTATGTCGCGCTCGGCGATGTGGTCGGAAAGGCTTTCAGCGACGGATTGAAATTAAAATAGCCGAAGCGAACGCTCCGCGCAAAAATCGCGCTTATTTCATTTTTACTAAATCATTTTTCAAAACTTTGCTGTCTGGAATTTCAGCCAAGCCTTCGCGGAGCGCTTTTTGCGCGCCTTCGATGTCGCCGGCGTTGAACAAAGTTACCGCGCGGTTGTGAAAATCGATCGCGTAATTTTGCTTGTAGATTTCGATCGCCCTTTTTAAATTTAAATCGCCAGGAACTTGCGAAAGTCCGCGTCCTGCAATTTGAATCGCGCTCTTCCATTCGTGCCTGTCGCCAAATTCCTTTGCGGCGCGCGCGTAAGCATAACTAAGCAATTTCGAATAATTTTGCGCGGAAAGATTTTCGCGCTTTGCCTGCAATTCGTTCAGCGCGGCCTCAAGCGGAAGCGTTTCCACTTTGTCAACGAGAATGTTGTAATTCGCGCTTTCGATGAACAAAGAATAATTTTTGTTCGCGCCGAAAATTTCCTGCGCGCGCAAAACGAGCGCGAGCGCGTCGTCGTATTTTCCTGCCTCGTTCAAATCGGAAGCGTAATTGCAAACGCATTCACTTACAGTTTGAACGGCTCTCGCAGAATTCGCCTGCAATGCGCAAGCGTCCACGGCAAGCCCGATCGTCGCCGCGCTTGAGCCGCGTTGTTTTTGCAATGCGGCAATTCGATTGTTGTAAATCAGCGCGAGCATGCGGCGATCGTCAACGTCGCGGCGGTTTTGGTAATTCTTTGCAGGAACGCTCAAATATTGTTTTCCGCCGTTCGGAAGCTCGCTCACGCGCTTGCGCCCGGGATTCACGCCAAAAGGATTTGTCGTTTCCACATCGACATTTTTTCCTTCGCTTTCGATCGTGCAAAAAGCGTGATTCGGAGTTTCCACGGCGACGACCGGAATGCCCAAAGTTTTCGCAAAATAAATGAAAATAACGTCGGAGGAAACGCAATTGTACACGCCGCTTTCCATCGCGACATCGACGCGCGTTTGGACAAGCTGATAGCGCGAAAGAATTTTTTCGTAGATGAAGGCGAGCGCAGCATCCGCCTTTTCTTCGTTGGAAAGTCCGCGCGGCAAATTTTTGGAAAATTCCTGCGCGAGATTTTCGAGCGTTTCCAAATGCGCGCGAATTTTTTCATCGTCCGCGCCGGAAGCGAGCAGGGCGATGTAGGCGAAATTTCGCGCGTCCATTTCGGGCGAAGAAGAAATTTGCGGAGAAATCCGCGAATCCGCTTTGAATCTCACTGATGAAAAAATCGCGGAATCGAAATTCTGCGCGAAAAGATTTTCGGCGAAAAACACCGCCGCGAAAACGGAGAAAATAAAATTCAATTTGCGAAAAAATTTCATATCTTTATTTTAGCACAAATAATTTTTTGTGGAAAGCGGCGGCAGAATACTTGAAAATTATGCGATTTTCGTGTAAAATAGTTTAATTTCGCATTTTAATATCGCGCAAAAATTAGGCTTTTTATAATGCTGAAAAATTGCGGATTTTGAAATTCGAAATTTGCTTGAGGAAAAAATGAAATTTAATTCGCTTAAAACAAAAATAATTCTTTTGGTTTTTTTGTGCATCTTCCTGCTTTCTGCGGCATCGACATTGTTCGCCTATATCAGCTTCACGCGCATTTTGAACGAAACGATCGCTTCGAAGATGAATTTGCTTTGCGAAAGCGAAGGCAAGAAAACCGACCAAATGTTCATGCGCATCGAGGACGCTGTGAACAACATCGCGATTTTTTTGGAGAACAAATTCGAGCGGCCGGAAATGGCTCGCGACGCGGAATACCGAAAAACAATTTTGGACGAAGCCGACAGTTTGCTTTTTGCAATGGTGAAATCGATAGACGGAGTTGTCTCGCATTACGTTTCGTTCAATCCCGAATTGATTGATGGAATCGACGGCTTCATTTATCGGCTTGATAAAAGCGGCGTTCTTGCGCCCGTGGAACTCACCGATATCCGCGCCTACGATTCTTCGGACATCGAGCATGTCGGCTGGTTTTACATTCCCGTCGCGAACAAAAAAGGCACTTGGATGGAGCCGTATCAAAACAAGAATTTGGATTGCTATATGATTTCATACGTCGTGCCGTTTTTCAAAAATGGAACGCTTTTGGGAATTACTGGAATCGACATTGATTTCAAAGTGATGGTCGATTCGGTGAGCAAAATCGTTTTCAACAAATCCGGCGCGGCTTATTTGAAAAGCGCGGATGGAACGATTCATTATCACGAGGAATTCATAAACGGCGAAGCGCAAGTTCATGGCGATGAAGTCTGCGAAATAATCGAAAACGCGGATTTGCTCGACGCTGCGAGCACGGACGAAAAAATCATTCGCTACAAATCAAATCGAATTGATTTTGTTATGTCGTTCATAACTTTGCACAACGGAATGAAAATGGTTTTGTACGACAATTATTCGGAAGTCTACGCGGACAGAATAAACGCCGTTGTTTTGATTTTCGCGCTCACGGCTTTGCTCGGCTCGGCTTTCGTGATAATCGCCGTCAATATCGCATATCGCATAGCGCAGCCAATCGAGGATTTGAGCGCGTCGGCGAATTTGCTCGCTTCGGGAAATTTGAACGTTGATTTGCCTCCCGAAACTGACGACGAAATCGGAATCCTTGTGCGCGGCTTCAAGGCGATTATGAAGCATTTGCGCAAGTACACTTCGAGCATGGAAACGCTCGCATATCAAGATCCGATGACGAAAGTGAAAAACGTCGCTTCGTACAAATTGATGACGGAAAATTTGGAAAGGCAGATTGCCTCAGGCGTGGCGGAATTCGCCGTGGTGATGTGCGACTTGAATCATCTCAAAAAAATCAACGATACGCACGGACACAACGCGGGCGACAATGCAATCAAAAAGGCCTGCGAGCTCATTTGCCGCTCGTTTCCTTACAGCACCGTTTTCAGAATTGGCGGCGATGAATTCGTCGCGCTTTTGCAAGGCGTGGAATACGAAACGCGCGATTTGATAATAGAAAATTTTGCAAAAACTTTGAAGGAATACGAAAAAGATGTTCGCGAAGGCGAGCCGCGCGTTTCTCTCGCTTATGGAATGGCGACCTTCGTTCCAAGCGAGGACAAAACTTATCAAGATGTTTTCGATCGCGCCGATGCGGAAATGTATCGATGCAAGAAAAAGATGCATGCTGGCCGCGCCGAATAAATTTTTTTGAAAAAAAGTTTGACAAAATAAAAGAATCTGTGTATAATGATTTTGGGTAAGAATACTTAATTTCGCTGCTTTATAAACTTGTTTTGGCACGGACAAGCATAATGCGCGAGGTTAAAAATCGGCATTTAATTTGCCAGTTTTGGAATTCATTCCGTTTGAAAATAATGGATGAATATAAATTATTCTTTCTTTCATAAATAAAGGAGGCATTTTTATGAAAAAAACATTGTTGTTGGGAGCGGCTGTCGCTGCGGTTTTTGCGCTTGCCGGCTGTTCCAAAAAAGCCAGCAGTGGCGGTAACGGTGGCGCGGTTACGCTGACAGTTTGGGAATCGGACAATGGTCCTGACCAGTTCATTCAGCAAGCCGGCGAAGCTTACACCAAACTTCATCCGAATGTAACGATTAAATACGTTCATGTCGAACTTGGCGATTCTTCCGGCCAAATCGCGCTCGACGGACCTGCTGGAGTTGGACCTGATTTGTTCGCGGCTCCGCACGACAAGCTCGGCGAATTGGTGAACAGCGGCCATGTCGCCACTACTCTCAATCCTGAAAAAATCAAGGGACAGATTCTCGGCGCGTGCTCTCAGGCTCTCACCTACAAAGGCACGATGTACGGATATCCTGTTTCTGCGGAAACTTACGCTTTGTTCTATAACAAGGATTTCATTTCCGAAAATGACGTTCCCAAAACTTGGGAAGATTTGGCGAAATTCGCAAAAAGCTTCAACGCCGCGTCTTCAGGAAAATATGGATTCGTCATGGACGTTGGCAACGGCTACTACACGATCGTTTTTGCCACTGCGAACGGAAACAGGCTTTTCGGCGCGACTGGCGACGACACTTCAAACTCAGGCTTGAACACGCCCGACGCTGTGAAAGGAATGAAATTCTTCCAGACGGCTCTTCGCCCGGCTTTGAATGTTCCTGCCGCCGACCTTACGACTTCCGTTGCGGACTCGGCGTTCGCCGCTGGTTCTGCCGCGATGCACATCACAGGCCTTTGGAACGTGAAACCTTTCCAGGATGCCGGCATCAATTTCGGCGTTGCTCCGCTTCCGTCTCTTCCTGGCGACGACAAGCCTTGCGCTTCGTTCAGCGGAACTCGCGCGATGTTCGTTTCGGCTTATTCTGAGCATCCGCAGGAAGCGGCCGACTTCGCCGAATTCCTTCTTACGCCCGAAATGCAGAAACTGCGCTTTGACATCACTGGAGCGATGCCTTCAATCGATGTGAAAGTTGACAGCCCGTATATGCCTGGCTTTATCGAGCAGCTCGACTATGCTTTCCCGATGCCTTCTATTCCGCAGATGGGCGCGTTCTGGGAAGCTATGGCTAATGCCTCCAAAAATATTTGGGATGGCGCGGACGTTCAGAAAGAACTTGACGCGGCCAACGCATCTATTCTTGGACTTTAGTTTCTGACTCAAAATGGGGAATGGCTTTAATGCCGTTCCCCACGTTCAAAATTGCACTGCATAAAATCATTTTTTTGAAGATGCCGATTTGTCCGCTTTGCGAAACGGACATGTCAATGAGACAATTTTTTCTTTGTTTTTAAAAATAAGGGGGAATTATGGCAACTGAATTGCCCACAGACGGAAGCGCGATGAAAAAAGTCAAGCTCGCTTCCCGATGTTTTATGGGGGGGCTCATCTACTT
>CAMWWZ010000012.1 GCA_947178095.1 uncultured Treponema sp. | reverse complement strand
GAATCTTGGCGCGCTTGCGAAATTTTGTTGGAATCCGCCGACGCGCAACTTGCGCTTTTGGGATTTGACGATGATTTTGAACGCGAGGAAATTTTATCGCAAATTTTTTCGGATTATGAAAACGCGCAAAACAATTTAATTCAAATTGAATCGAAGGAAAACGCCCTTCCGTCTTATTTGCGCCAGTCGCTTTCTTCGCTTTACATCGGCGAAATTGACGGCGAATATTTCAGCGCGATTTTGCCTTTGCATGCGAACGATGCGGAAATTTTCAGAAAACTGTGTGCGCAAGATGAAAATGTTTTTTTCGTGGAAAAAACGAACGACGTTGAAAACGAGCTTAATCGCTTGACAAAAATTATGCTCGCGCTTTTGGGCGCGGCGTTCGTAATTTTGATTTTCATTTTGCAATTTTTTTATCCAGCAAAAACTGTTTTGAAAATCGCGACGATTCCGCTTGTAATAATTTTGACGGAATGCGCAACTTTCGCCGCGTTCAATATTCCGATCGGATTTTTTTCGGTGACAGGAATAATTTTGGTTTTCGGCTTGGGCTTGGACTACATAATTTACACAGTGGAAAGCGGCGAAAAATTGAACTCGCTCGCGGTGTTCATTTCGTTCGTCACGACCGAACTTTCATTTGGCGCGATCGCGTTGAGCAGTTTTGCGCCCGTGCACATTTTCGGCACGGCAGTTTTCGCAGGATTGTTTGCGGCGTTCTTTGGCGCGATGTTTTGCAATCAACAGAATGACAAAAAATCTTTGCCACGGTAAATGCAAAATTAAGCAGCACAACACTGCTAGACAAATATTTGAATTCCGATTATAATTTTTCAAAAGGATTTTTCGTGAAACAAAAATTGTATTTGTCAAATCCTGGAATTGCTACGGCCGCAGGTTGCGACGCGCAGACTTTTTGGAACGCGCTTGTTGACGGAAACAATTCGGGTTTGGTAAAAGTGAAAACTTTTTCGAATGAAAATTTTTTCGCTGGAAAAATAGATGACAAAAAACTTTCTCCGACGAACGCAAAATATGATATGCGAATTATTCAAATTGAAGATTTGGCATTGAATCAAATTGCGCCTTTCGTCGAACGCGCGAAAGAAAAATATGGCGCGGCGCGAATTGCCGTTTGCGTTGGCTCGTGCGACAACGGCTCGGAATTTTCTTTGGCGGGGCATCGCGAATTTTTTGCGACAAAAAAATTTCCCGAAAATTATTCTTTGGAAATGCAAAGCGCGGATTATCCTGCCACATTCGCAAAAGAAAAATTCGGCTTGAATGCGCCCGCGTTTGTTTTTGCGACGGCGTGTTCTTCCAGCGCGAGCGCAATTGCTAAAGGCGCGGAATTGATTCGTGCGGGAATCGTGGATGCCGCGATTGTCGGCGGCGCGGATGTCGCTTCGGACACGGCTTTGATCGGATTCAATTCGCTTGAATCGATTTCGCCTGAAAAGACAAATCCGTTCAGCAAAAATCGCGCGGGAATAACTTTGGGAGAAGGCGCGGCGTTTTTTGTTTTGGCAAAAGATTTTTGTGTCGTGCAAAATTCTTCGGATTGCGCCGATGAAAATTGCATCGAACTTTTGGGCGTGGGCGAAAGCTGCGACGCGCATCACATGACTTCGCCTTTGGCAGATGGAAGCGGAGCACTTTGCGCGATGAAAGCCGCGCTTGAAGATGCTTCGTTCGAAAATGAAAATATCGATTATGTAAACTTGCACGGAACTGGAACAAAATTGAACGATGCGATGGAATCGCTCGCAATGTCGCAATGTTTCGGCGAATCGATTTGCGATGAAAAAACAATTTTCGCAAGTTCCACAAAGCCGATTACCGGGCACACGCTCGGCGCGTCGAGCGCGATTGAATTGGCGGCATGCTTTTTGGCAATCAAAAATAATTGCGGAAAAAATTCCGAACAAATCAAATTGCCGTTTCATGTTTATGACGGCGAGCGCGACGAAAAAATTCCGCGAATAAATTTGGTCGGGCGCGAAACTAAATTCTTGCGGCCCATAAATGTTTGCATGTCGAATTCTTTCGGCTTTGGCGGATGCAACGTCAGTTTAATAATCGGAAAAAGTCGTTCCGAAAATTTTCGGCGCGACGAGGAAAATTGAATGGCTAAAAAATTCGAATTGCCGCAAAATGTTCCCAGCGAAAAATTGATCGAACTTTTGCCGCACAAAAGCAAAATGTTTTTGCTCGATCATCTTGTTCAGCATGATACTTCGGCGCGAACTTTGGAATCGATTTCGCTGATAACAAAAGAAAATATTTTTTACGACGAGGAAATCGGCGGCGTGCCTTCGCATGTCGCGTTCGAATTGATCGCGCAAAGCATTTCCGCATTGAGCGGAGTGACCGGCTACGAAATGGGTTGCAAGCCGAAACCCGGATTTTTGTTGAGCCTGATAAATTATTCGGCGAACGTTCCGCTTTTCAAGGCGGGAACTTCGATTCATGTCAAAATAAAAAAAGTCGATGAAATAGAAAATATTTTGACATATTACGGAGAGGCGTTTTCCAGCGAAAATCCCGAAACGCCCGCCGTTTCCACGACGGTAACGGTGATGGAAACCGAAGATTTGAATATTTTGCGAACGAAATAAATTTTTGGAATTGCAATGGACGCATACGAATCATAAACGCTCGAAAAGGCGATAAAACCGACAAGGAGGCTTACGATGATTATGTCAAAAAATTTATCTATTGAGCGACTTAAGGAAATTGCGGAACTTCCTGTAATTTATGACGAGGAACTTCCGAAAATGACAAAGGCGGATTGGAAGGATGCGCATGCGCCGCATTTTCGTTGCAAAGAGCCGGCTGGTTCTTCATCGAAAATAGCAAATGTTGAAAATTAAATTTTTGGAAAATAACTTTTGGAGGAAATATGGGCGAAGAAAATTTAAAAGAAAAAGTTTTGGTGACTGGCGCGAGCGGCGGCATCGGGCGCGCGATCGCTTTGGCGGCCGCGAAGGAAGGCTACTTTGTCGTGGCGCATTACAATCGCGGCGCGGAAAAAGCGCAGGCACTTTTGGATGAAATCAAGGCCGCCGGCGGCTCTGGCGAGCTGCTTCAATTTAACGTTGCCGATCGCACGGACTGCGAGCAAAAATTGAACGCATACATCGAGGCGAACGGCGCGTTTTGGGGCGTTGTACAAAATGCGGGAATTTGTCGCGACGCGGCTTTTCCCGGAATGAGCGCGGAAAGTTGGGACGAAGTGATTCACACGAATCTTGACGGTTTTTACAATGTGATTCAGCCTTTGGTGATGCCGATGTGCCGCCAAAAAAAAGGCCGCATCATCACAATCGCTTCGGTGAGCGGCGTTATGGGAAATCGCGGTCAAGTGAATTACAGCGCGTCAAAAGCCGGAATCATCGGCGCGACGAAGGCTTTGGCTGTGGAATTGGCAAAGCGAAAAATCACTGTGAATTGCATCGCGCCCGGAGTGATTGAAACCGAAATGATCAAGGACGCTCCGCTCGATATGATTTTGCCGACAATTCCGATGAATCGCGCGGGCACTCCCGAAGAAGTTGCGGCCGTGGCGATTTTTCTTTTGTCGAAAGGCGCGAGTTATATCACGCGACAAGTTATCAATGTAAATGGAGGAATAATTTAAAATGGAAAAACGAAGAGTTGTGATTACGGGCGCGGGCATTTGCAGTTCGCTTGGCGACACTTGGGAAGAAATTTTGAAGACGCTGAAAGGCTTGCAAAATTGCGTCGTGCGCATGGACGATTGGGATAAATTTGGCGACGGAATGAACACGCGCCTTGCCGCTCCGTATACAAAAGAATTGCGCGCGTATCCGAGAAAAAAAATCCGCTCGATGGGGCGCGTTTCTCGGCTTGCGCTTCAGGCTACGGATGACGCTTTGCGAATGGCGGGCCTTGTTGATGCCGAAGGAAACACTGTCGATGAAATCCACAATGGTCGCACAGGAATTTCTTATGGCTCGTGCATGGGAAGTTTGGATGCGAACATGGATTTTTGCTACATGCTTGAAACGAACGATTGTTCGCGAATGGACGCGACGACTTACGTTCGCGCGATGCCTCAAACAGCGGCTTCCAATTTGAGCGTTTATTTTCAAATTCGCGGACGCATCATCACGACGAACACGGCTTGCACTTCGGGAAGCCAATCAATCGGATATTCTTATGAGCAAATCGCATACGGTTTTCAGGATATGATGATCGCCGGCGGCGCGGAAGAACTTTCGGCGGCGGACAGCGACATTTTCGACACGCTCTATGCGGCGAGCACGAAAAACGACGCGCCCAAAACTACCCCCTCCCCATTCAGCAAGGAACGCGACGGACTTGTGATCGGCGAAGGCGCGGGCACTTTGATTTTGGAAGAATACGAACATGCAAAAGCTCGCGGCGCAAAAATCTTCGCGGAGATTATCGGATTTGGCACGAATCAAGATGGCAACCACATCACCACTCCGAATCAAGCAACAATGGCGCGCGCAATCGAACTTGCAATTGAGGACGCGAAAATCAGTCCAGATGAAATTGGCTATGTGAACGCGCATGGAACTGCCACAGGGCACGGCGACGTCGCCGAAACAAATGCCACCGAAAGCGTGTTCAAACGCGCCGTTCCGATTAGTTCCACGAAAAGTTACACGGGACACACGCTCGGCGCGTGCGGCACGATCGAAGCTTGGGTCGCAGTGAACATGATGCGCGACGGCTGGTTTCATCCGACGCTGAATCTTACAAGCGAAAATTTGGACGGCGAATGCGGAAAGCTCGATTACATCATGGGTAACGGCCGCGAAATAAAAGCCGACATTGTTATGTCGAACAATTTCGCATTCGGCGGTGTGAACACATCGTTGATTTTCAAAAAAATATAAAAAATCTCATTCGGAATTTTCTTGTTTTTCAAGAAAATTCCGAATGAGTTAGTTCTTTTTTAAAATTCTACAAAAAATTATGTTTGTGTGAATCATAGTTCCACGACTTTCAAACTATTCATAAAACAAAATCGATAGTTTATTTTAGTGGTATGACTACGGTTGAAAGTATAAGGCAAACGGTAGCAAGAAATTTAAAAAAATTCCGCGAGGAAAAAGGCTTCACGCAAGAGGCACTTGCGGAAAAATTGGAAAAATCGACTTCACATATTGCAAATATAGAAAGCGGGAAAACCGGAATAAGTGACGACTTGCTTTGCGGGATTTGTAACATTTTTGGCAAAAAGCCTTCGGAAATTTACAGCGACATTGACACTGATTTTGAATTTGACAAACGACTGAGCGTCGCGGTGCATGATACAGTTAAAACGGAATTTTCAAATATTGCCGACGAAGTTTCGGGAAAAATTCTGCGGCGAGTCGCGGCTCGCATTGCAAGCGGAAAATATGTCGAGCATCGCAGCGAACGAATGCCATTGCGAAAAGTCGCGTCGCCGGAAAAAAGGAAAGATTGAAATTTTGGAAAAATAAAAAATTGTTTTCCTAAAAATTGAAATTCACTTTCACAACGAATATTGTTGATGCAAGTTTTTTTGCTTGCCCAAAAATCCGCTTTGTTTTATAATATAATAAGAGTGGTTTTGAAATCGCGCTTGGAGGCGTTATGAAAATTTCTGATGACATTTTTTATTGCGGAGTGAATGATAAAAAAATCGATTTGTTCGAAGGGCAGTTTCCTGTGCCCGATGGAATGTCCTACAATTCCTATATGATTCGCGGTGAAAAGATTGCTGTGCTTGACACTGTGGACGAAAATTTCGGCGACGAGTGGCTTGGAAAAATCGAGGCGGCGGCTGGCGGCGCGAACGTGGATTTTCTCGTCGTTCATCACATGGAAAGCGATCACAGCGCGAACATTTTGAATTTCGCCAAAAAATATCCGAGCGCGAAAATCGTTTCTTCGCAAATGGCATTTTCGATGATGAAGAATTTTTTCGAAACGGATTTTGCCGACCGCCGAATTGTCGTGAAAGAAGGCGATTCGCTTGACTTGGGAAAGCACAAATTGAATTTCATCGCCGCGCCGAATGTGCATTGGCCGGAAGTGATGTTCAGCTATGAGCCGAATGAAAAAATTCTTTTTTCCGCCGATGCTTTTGGAAAATTTGGCGCGATTGACGAAAAAAATCCGCTCGATGATTGGGCGTGCGAGGCTCGTCGTTATTATTTTGGAATTGTCGGAAAATTCGGCGCGAACGTTCAGGCGGTTTTGAAAAAAGCTTCCGCACTCGAAATAAATCAAATCTGTCCGCTTCATGGTCCTGTTTTGCGTGAAAATCTTTGCGAATACATTTCGCTTTATGACACTTGGTCGAAATACGAAGCCGAAAGCGAAGGCGTGGTCGTGGCGTATGCTTCGATTTATGGCCACACGAAATCCACCGCCGAAAAATTCGCCGAAAAACTGCGCGAAGCCGGCTGCCCGAAAGTCTCGGTTTTCGACGTGGCGCGTGACGATGTTTTTGAAATTGTCGAGGACGCATTCCGCTACGGAAAATTGGTTTTGGCCGCGCCCACTTACAATTGCGGCGTTTTTCCCGCGATGAAAAATTTCATCGAAGCTTTGACGGAACGAAATTTCCAAAACCGAAAAATCGGTTTTATCGAAAACGGCTCTTGGGCACCGCTTGCCGCAAAATCAATGTGCGCGCAATTTGGAAATTGCAAGAATCTTGAATTTTGCGAAAATGTCGTTTCTATAAAAGGCGCGATGAAAGCCTGCGACGAGGAAAAAATGGACGCGCTTGTGAAGGAGTTGCTCTAGATTTATTTGAATACAATTTAATTTTGTACAACTTTTTTCAAAAATTATGTTGATTCAAAACCAAAATAGAGTTATACTTTAAGTAAGGGAAATTATCGTGCTTCCAAAGTTTTTTGGGAGCGTCGGTTGTTCGCAACCTAAAATATAATGGAGGTCTTTATGGCTTTAAGAGAAGAATGGGCCGGCTTTAAGGCTGGTCGTCTTTGGCAGGACGAAATCAATGTCCGCGAATTCATTCAAATGAACTACACGCCCTACGAGGGTGATGCATCATTTTTGGCAGGTCCGACTGGAGCAACTCAGAAATTGTTCGACGAATTGCAGAAATTGCAAAAGGCCGAGCACAACAAAGTTGTGGAAGTAACCGAAACCAAAAAGAACAAGAAAACCGGCGAAGTCACCACGGTTACGGTGAAACGTTCGGGCGTTTTGGATTTGGACACGGATGTAGTCACGGGACTCACTTCGCATCCGGCGGGCTATATTTGTCCTGAAGGCAAAGATTTGGAAAAAGTCGTCGGACTTCAGACAGACAAGCCTCTCAAACGCGCTTTCATGCCTTTCGGCGGAATCAAAATGGCGGAGCAATCTTGCGCGATGTACGGCTACAAGCCCAACGAAGAATTGCACAAGATTTTCACTGAATATCACAAAACTCACAATGACGCGGTTTTCGATGTCTACACTCCCGAAATCCGCAAGGCTCGCAGCGCGCACATTCTCACAGGTTTGCCGGACACTTACGGACGCGGACGAATCGTCGGCGACTATCGCCGTGTCGCGCTCTACGGAATTGATTTCATCATGGAATCAAAGCAAAAAGATTTGGCGAATTGCGGAAACGGCACGATGTCGGAAGAAGTCATACGCCAGCGCGAAGAAATCGCCGAGCAAATCAAGGCACTCAAAGGAATCAAGGCGATGGCCGCGATTTACGGCTACGACATTTCAAAGCCGGCGCGCAATGCCCGCGAAGCGTTCCAGTGGCTTTACTTCGGCTATTTGGCGGCAATCAAAACTCAGAACGGCGCGGCAATGTCAGTCGGACGCATTTCAACGTTCCTCGACATTTACATCGAGCGCGACATCAAAAACGGCACTTTGACCGAAGAAGCGGCGCAGGAATTGGTTGACCACATGGTAATGAAATTCCGCATGGTGCGCTTCGCGCGAATCGAATCTTACAATCAGCTTTTCTCAGGCGACCCGATTTGGGCGACGCTCGAAGTGGCAGGACTTGGCGTGGACGGACGCAGTTTGGTTACCAAAAACGACTTCCGCTTTTTGCACACTTTGGAAAATATGGGACCAAGCCCCGAGCCGAACATCACGGTTTGCTATTCAAAGCGTTTGCCAGAAAATTTCCGCCGATATGCCGCGAAAATTTCGATTGACACTTCTTCGATTCAGTATGAAAACGATGATGTCATGCGACCGATTTGGGGCGACGACTATTCAATCTGCTGCTGCGTTTCCGCGACGGAAACCGGAAAGGAAATGCAGTTCTTCGGAGCGCGCGCGAATTTGGCGAAAGCTCTCTTGTACGCCATCAACGGCGGCAAGGACGAAGGCGCAGGACTTACGCCTTATGCGCAAGTCGGTCCTGAATTGCCGATGATTACTTCGGAATATTTGGATTATGACGAAGTGATGAAAAAGTACGACATCGTGCTTGATTGGCTTGCGGGACTTTATGTCAACTGCCTCAACGCGATTCATTATATGCACGACAAATATTATTACGAAGCGGCGGAAATGGCACTCATCGATACCGACGTTCGCCGTTCATTCGCGACCGGAATTGCGGGATTCAGCCACGTTGTCGATTCACTTTCCGCAATCAAATATGCGAAAGTCAAAGTCATTCGCGACGAGCAGGGCTTGGCAAAGGATTTCGAAATCCAAGGCGACTTCCCTCGCTACGGCCAGGACGACGACCGCGCGGACGAAATCGCGAAATGGCTTTTGAAGGATTTCATGGCGAAAATCAAAAAGCACCCGACGTATCGCAACGCCGAGCATTCAACTTCGATTCTTACGATTACATCGAACGTTGTTTACGGAAAGGCGACAGGTGCTTTGCCCGACGGACGCAAGGCTCACGAGCCGTTCAGCCCGGGCGCGAATCCTTCTTACGGCGCGGAAACCAAAGGCTTGGTCAAATCGCTCAACTCGGTTGCGAAAGTGCCTTACGAATACGCGCTTGACGGCATTTCCAACACGCAGACAATCAACCCGAGCGCGCTTGGCCACGACGAAGACGAGCGTGTTACGAACTTGGTCAGCGTGATGGACGGCTACTTCGAAAAAGGCGCGCACCACTTGAACGTGAACGTGTTCGGCGTTGAAAAGCTCAAGGATTGCCAGGCGCATCCTGAAAAGCCCGAATACGCAAACTTCACTGTGCGCGTTTCAGGCTATGCGGTTCGCTTCATCAACTTGACGAAGGAGCAGCAGGACGACGTAATCGCGCGCACTTGCCACGCGAGCCTCTAGGCTTTCATGATTGTGCATTGAAATTAGCCCGCTTCCGTTTTTGGAGGCGGGCCTTTTTTTGCCGTGCGAACGAATTTTCTTTCGAAAAAAAAATTCAAATTTTTTTAAAAACCCATTGACAAAAAATTGAAAAATAATAGAATGTTTATATGTTCAAATGTTTGAACGGATAAACTAATAAATATTTGCGAGGTTTTGTTTTATGAGGAATTTTCTCAAACATCCAAAACTGATTATTTTTGTTTGCGTCGCGATTACGATTGCGATGGCTGTGCCGCTCACTTCGATTTTCATCGAAAACAATGTGCGCGTCTACATGCCGTATCACAGCGATTCTTACAAAAATCTCATTCAGACCGAAGAGCAATTCGGAAGCATGGTGCCTATTGGAGTTTCGCTCGAGGCGAACGACAAGTCCACGATTTTAACGCCGGAATACATCGACGTTATTCAGAAAATTTCTGAGCGCGTGGAAAATCTTGAGGGAATTGAATCGCTGGATTCGATTACGAACATCGATTTTGTGTATTCGCTCGACGGAGGACTTGCCGCAGGAAAAATCTTGGGCGACGATTATGCCGGCACTTCCGACGATATGAAATCGATAAAAGAAAAAATCGTCGATTGGCAAGATATGTACAATCGCGTCATTGTTGACGACACTTTTACGGCGGCGCAGATTGCCACCACTTTGAATCCTTCGCTGAATTCGAAAGAGCAAATCGCGCTTCTGAATAAAATCCGCGAAATCACTTATGAAGAAATCAAAGGGCACAATCTTGAGGCGCGATTTTTTGGCGATCCGGTTTTGAGCGACAACGCAACGGAATTTATGATAAGCGATTTGTTCCGCTTGATTCCGCTCGTCGCGCTTGTGGTTTTGGTTTCGCTTTATCTTTCGTTCCACACGATTTCTGGAACGCTTTTGCCGCTTGCCACGGTTTTGATGTCCACGGTTTGGACTTGCGGACTTATGGCACTTTTCGGAATGACATTCACGATTGTGGCTAGCGTCATTCCTGTCGCGTTAATTGCTTGCGGAAGCGCGTACGGAATTCACGTTATGACGCATTATTATGCGTTCCTCGAAAAAGTCGAAGGCGAGATGACGAAGGAAAAACATCTTGACGCGATTTGCGATGGCTTGAAAGATGTTTGGGTGGCGGTTTTGCTCGCGGCGATTACAACGATTGCAGGCTTCGTTTCGCTTGTGACAAGCCCGATTGTTCCCTTGAAAAGTTTCGCGGTTTTCACGGCTTTGGGAATCGCGTTTTCGCTGATTCTTTCGATAACGTTTGTTCCGGCGATGCTTTACATTACGCCGCTTGCGCAAGTGGGAAAAAAGCGCGGCGGAAAAATTTCTGCGAAATTGAAGAAAAAGCTCGATCGCGAACTCGAACGGCGCGGCGGCGCGTCTTCCGCAGAGGCGAACGGAAAAACGCTTTACAGCATTTATCATTTTTTCACTGGAACAAAAGCGCGCCTTGTGATTTTTGCGATTGCGATTGTCGCGTGCTCGGCGTGGGGCTTGAGCAAATTGGTGATCGACACTTCGCTCGTGAATTATTTTCCCACGAACAGCAAATTCCGCAAAGACATAAAATATGTCGATGAAAATTTCGCCGGAACGAATTCGCTTTACTTTGTGATTTCGGGACAGGAAAACGGCGACATGACGAAGCCTGAAATTCTCAAGGCAGTTGACGACTTGCAATTTTATCTCGACGAAAAATATTCGGGAATCGGAAAAGTCGTTTCGTTCACGACGTTCATCAAACGAATGAATCAAGTGATGCACGTTCCGATGTTGGACGCGGCGGAAATTGAAACGGCGGATTTTGCGCAAGACGATTGGGGCACGGATGACTGGGGCGACTCTTCCAACGAATGGGCGGATGCCGGCGATGAATGGGGCGAAGATGATTGGGGTGATTCCGATGAAACTGCCGAAGATGCCGCGCCTGAAAAAGTGTGGGTTGACCCAAACATCGAATATGCGAAAGTGTTGCAAAGCCAAATCACCGTGCAGGACGCGCTCAAACTTTTTGCGGACGCATATACGGCTGCCGGCGGAAAAAATGCCACAGTGCAAGGAATGACCGCCGAATTGCAAAAGTCTTTGAACTACAACGGACTTGCATATTACGAAACGCCCTACGATTTGGAAAAATATCCCGCCAAAGACAATCAAGGCTTGGCGAATCTCGTGAGCCAATATTTGCTTTTGTATTCCGGCTCACTCGACAGGTTCAGCGATGATCAGCTTGCGCCGAAATCGATTCGCATGCAAGTGCAATTGCGCAACCACAGCACCGAGGAAACGAAAAGAATAATTCTCGATGCCGAAGAATTCGCGGCGACGCATTTTCCCGAAGGCTATTCAATCAAAGCGACTGGAAACGGCGAAATGGAACTTGCTATGAGCGAAATGGTGATTTCGAGCCAATTCACGAGCATCATTTTTTCGATAGCGATGGTTTTTGTGATTATCGCGATTTCGTTCAAGTCGCCAGTGGCAGGAATAATCGGCGCGATTCCGCTTGCGTTCACAATCATATTGAACTTTATGACGATGGGCTTTGCGGGAATTCATTTGGATTTGGTCACGAGCATAATCGCTTCAGTGGCGATCGGAGTGGGCATCGACTACACGATTCACTTTATGGAAAGCTACAAAGTTTTGCGCGGCGCGGATCGCAACGTGGAAAACGTGACGCTCAAAACTTTTGCGGTGGCAGGACACGGCATCGTAACGAACGCGCTTGCGGTGGGACTTGGATTTTTGGTTTTGGTTCTTTCAAAGTTTTGGATTTTGCGATGCATAGGAATTCTTGTCGCCATCGTTATGTTCTCAAGTTCGTTCTTGGCAATGACAGTGATTCCAGGAATCTTGAACGCATTCGATCCGAAATTTATGCAGTCAAAGGAGGAGCGCGAAGAATCTAAAAATTGAAAAATTGGAAAGAAAAAATTTTGCGCGAAAGCGTGAAAAAAAATCGCGCGGAATTTTAATTTCGCGCAAAGCAAAAAAAATTGAAATTTTGTTTATAACTTTTTTTAAGGAGAAAACTATGAAAATTACAAAGAAGATTGCGGCCGCTCTTGCCGCTTTGTCACTCGGCTGTGCGGCGTTCGCTTTGGACGGACGCACTGTAATGCAAAACGCGGACAACGTTGAAAAGCCGAAATTCACTCGAGCGCAAGTGCAGATGATTTTGATCGAAAAAAGCGGCGCGAGCGAAACCCGCGTCATCGACGAATGGGGCAAAAATGAAAACGGCCTTTCCACAATGGTGATGCAGTTCAACAGCCCCGCGAGCGTCAAAGGCACTCGATTCAGCCAGCAGGAAAATGGCGGCGGAAAAGCCGACACGAAATTCATTTTCCTGCCGGACGTTGGCACAGTTCGCCCAGTCGCCGCAAGCCAAGGAAGCAGCTCCTTCATGGGAAGCGACGCCACTTACGACGACATGTCCACTCGCGACGTTGACGAAGACACGCACGAACTTCTTGCCGAAACCGAGGCAAAAGGTCAATTCAAAAATTGCGCCAAAGTCAAGTCCACTCCGAAAGACGCAAAAAGCAGCCAATATGCTTACAGAATTTCTTGGGTGGACAAAGACACTTGGGTTCCAGTTTACGTTGAAATGTACAGCAAGAAAAACGGAAAAGTTTGCAAGACACTCGAAGTGAAAAATCTCAAAGTCATCAAAGGTTATCCCACGCCGTTGGAAAACGAAATGACGAATTTGGAAACGGGACACAAAACTCGCCTCGTGATGAGCGAAGAACGACTCAAGTTTGACGAGCCGATAAATCCCGCATATTTTTCAAAAGGATTTTTGCAGAACGGAAAAGTGGCAAAATAAAAATTCATAAAAATCGTGGGCAAGTTTGAGCGCGAAATTTTGTTCTAAAAAACGCGCGACTTGCTCACAAACTTGAATTGGTTGTGGAGAAAAAAATGAAAACTGCGAAAAAAATTTTCTTTATTTCTTTGGTCGCGCTTTTTTCCATGGCGCAAATTTTCGCGCAAGATTGGGATGACGACTGGAGCGGCGACTCCGTTTCCGTTTCAAATTCCAGCGAGGAAAGCGCGGGCGGATTTTGGAACAAATTCAAAATTTCAGGCGATGCGAGTTTGGGCGGAAGAATTTATTTTGACGGCGAAAGCGCGGAGAAAACCGAAGCGTGCGCCATTCCCGAATTGGAAATCGGTTTGGACTATGAAGGCTCTTCCACGAATTTCACGGCGCGGATAAATCTTTCGGAGCGCACGCTGCTTCACAATCAAATCGACATTCTCGATGAATTCCGCGCGGACTTGTTTTTGGGCGACTTCGTTTTGAGCGCGGGAAAAATGAAAGTGGTTTGGGGCAAAGGCGACAAGCTTCATGTGCTTGACAATTTCAACGCGAACGATTACACGGATTTTTTGATTCCCGATTATTTGGACAGACGCGCGGGCGAATATATGTTCCGAGTGCAATACAACGCGCCGTCCGTGTTCCGCCTGGAAGGAATTTGGACGCCAATCATGCGCGGCGAAATTTATGCCGAAAGCGGTCGATGGGTTCCAAATAAAGTGAATAGATTGACGAATCAAATTATGACAATCGTTGGAAGCCAGCCGCTTAATGGAATGAATGTTTCAAATCTTTTGGAGATGATGAAAATTCAAGATGAAATGTATCCAAATACAAATCGCCTTGAATACGGACAATTCGGCTTCTACGGAAATTTTTCGATAGGTGCTGTGGATTTGGGCGTTTCGTATTATAATGGACATTACAAGCAAGTGAGCGCGAATATGTCTTCTACGATAATGGCGGCACAAGGCGTTCCAGGCTATGACGGAATGCCGAGTTTGGAATACGACAAACTTCAAGTGTTCGGATTGGACGCGCAGACGGCGGCAGGCCCGTTCACGTTGCGCGCGGAACTCGCCTACAATCTCACCAAGGATACGGCGGGCGACGATCCGTGGGTGCACAACAACAGCATTTCGTATTTGGCAGGATTCGACGTGGGTATTCCGCTTCACAATTTGAATTTGAATGTCCAGGGAACTGGAAATTTTGTTTTGAAAAACGACAAGATTACTGAAAGCCCGTTCAAACTATATGATACGGACTACGATCCGACCGGCTGCTACAGCAACAACAAAATTGTTGTGCAGCTCAAGGACACGTTCTATTACGAAAAAGTCGAAGCCGTTGTAAAAGCCATTTACGGATTCGAGCGGCGCGATTTGGTTTTGATGCCAGAAGTTTCGTACAAAATCCGCGACGGCTGGAAGGCAAAACTTTCGGGCTTGTTCATCCACAATTTCGGCGATGACGAGGACAGCGAATTTGCTGGCTGGCTTGACAACAGTTTCATTCAGTTGACAGTAAGTTATTCATTGTAAAAAAATTGGCAAATTTGACGCGCCATATTTTGTGGCCGTCAAATTTGTCGAGCATCTAATTTTTCCTTGACACGGTTAATCTTTTATGTTAAATTTATGATACAATTTGGCAAGAGTTTGCATTTTGAAATATTCGAAACGGAGGAAAAGTGAAACAAGAAGAAGCACTTTTGGAAATTTTCAAAAAAGCAAACGAATATGTTCCTGTCTTTCAGGCGATGGCCGATTCTGAACGCCTTTTAATTTTGCTCAAATTATTTTACGCTGGTGAACGAGGAAAAAATGTTACTGAACTTTCGGGCAAATCGCGGCTTTCTCGTCCTGCCGTTTCCCACCATTTAAAAGTTTTGAAAGCAGCAAAAATAATTGATTCGCGCAAAGAAGGAACTCAAATTTATTACACGCTTAATTCCACCGTAAAAATTTCTCTTGTACAAAATTTGCTCGAAAAACTTCAAGAGCATTTAAAGATAATCGCTGGCAATTCCGAAAAACTCAACGACGAAGCTCTTGAGCGAATAATCGCGAAGGCGCACAATTCGTTAAAGTAAAATGCGACGTTAAAAAATGGCACAAAAACGCCGTGCCATTTTTTAACTTATTTTTTCGCATTCCAAAATTTCGCCCGAATTTTTTGAAAGTCAAAAACTGAAAGCGTTTTCAATTTTCAATCAATTTTGAAAACTGAAAAATCGTCCAGCGTTCCCCAGCCTTTCGCGTTGCATTTTATTCGTGCGCCGAATGTCAATTTTCCGTCGCTTACTTTTATTCCCGAAGTTTTTGGATTTTTCCAATCGACCCAAGTGGTGACCATAAAATTTTCGCGCACTTCTTTGCCGCCCGAAATCGCGAACACTTCCATTCGCGAATCTTTTGAAACGTCGCCGCCTTGCGCGAAAAGCGAAACGGCGTAAATTCCGTTTTCAAGACCTTCAAGCGTCTGCGAAATTTCAAAATCCATTTCTTGTTCCGAATAAAAATGCAATGCCGTTTTTCCTGAATGCGCGTCCGCTTCTTTTTTCTGAAAGTCCGTCGGATTTTCGCCGCGCGAAGTTACTTTCCACATTGAAGTGTCGGCTTCTTCAAAACTTGGATTTTTCGCATGATTTATGCTTTTCACTTCGAAGCGCGCAAAAATATTTTTGTCTTCCACTTTTCCGCCAATCGAAAAAACGGCCGCTTTTTGCGCGGAAATTTTTTTCACGTCGTCCTGATTCCATTGCACTGAAAATTGCTCTGTCTTTCCATTGTTCATGATGACGGGAATCGCGGAAGGCAAATTCACCGCGCCGCCAACGTCGCAAGAAATTTCCACGGAAGGAATGAAGTCAATTTTGATTTGGCATTTTGTGCCATAACGCAAATACCGCCACACTTTGAGTGACTCAAGCGGGCGACCATAAAAATCGAACATCGCTTGATTGTCCCACGAGCCGCCGCCGTAATAAAGCCCGCCGTCTTCGGGATCATATTTCGCGCAATAACTTGAAGCCCAGCCGCTTCCGAATTTTTCCCATTTTGGAGAATTGTCTTCAGTGGCTTTGCCGACTGGAATCCAAGTTCCTTCCCAATAAAAAACTCCCATTGCGCCGGCTTCGCATGAAAGCGCGCAGACATCGCGAACGGCGCGGGCTTGTCCTTGCACTGTGGCGGGATAGCCGGGAACCAAATCTTTTTCTTTTCCTGCGAATGCATTTCCAAAACCGTCGCCATCTTCCGACGTGAACGGATACGAAGTTTCGGCAATCATAACTTTTTTTCCGTATTCTTCTCGAAACATTTTTACGACGCTTTGCATGTTCGCCATTGTTCCGTCCCAAAATGGATAGTACGAAAGTCCCATGATGTCATAATCGATTTTGTAATTTTTTAGCGACATCGCGATTCGAGTAATTTCATCAGGATAATTTTCGCGATTGATGTGCGTGTAATGTAATGCGACGGCGATTTCTTTTTTGCGCGATTTTGCAACTTCTCGCACAGCGCGACTTCCTTCCTGCAAAAGTTTCGCCACATTTATGAATCCTTTTTCGCCCGACATTCCGTTGTTGATTTCGTTTCCCACTTGAACCATCGCCACATCCACGCCCGCGTCAAGCAATTTTTCCAAACTGGATTTTGTGAACTCATATAGCGCGGCAGATTTTTTTTCGATGTCCAAATCTTGCCAAGCTTTCGGCGCATGCTGGCGTTTCGGATCTGCCCAAAAATCCGAATAATGAAAATCAATCTGAGTTTTAAGTCCAGCCGCGGTCGCGCGTTTTCCCAATTCAATCGCCGTGGCAAGATCGTTGTTTCCGCCGCCATAGCCGTTTCCATTTTCATCGAACGGATCGTTCCAAACGCGAAAACGCACATAGTTGATTCCGCCTTGAGCGAGCGTCAAAAAAACATCCTGCTCATTTCCATCAAATCCATAAAATTTTGCGCCGCTTTTTTCCACGGAAAGCACAGCCGAAGCGTCCATTCCGCGAATGAAGTCGTCTCCAATTTTAGGACAAGGCTCAACATAAATCGAAGATTCCTCCGCCGACTTTGGCAAAGGAAATTTGGCCTTTCCCGCTGATTTCGATTCCTTTGCCGAGCACGACGCAAAAATCGTCGCCGCAATAAATGCGAAAAAAATTAATTTGCTTTTCATAAATTTCTCCCTGCAACTATAAAAATTTATTCCGTTCTTTAATTTTTACAGGCGAATAAAATTTAAATTTTATTCGCCTGTAAAAAAGTCATTTCGCAACGGAGTAAGAAATGACGATGAATCCGCGAGTTTTTGAGAAAAACTCGAAGTTAAAATTGTCGCACTATTTTAGCGACAATTTTAAACGTTCTTAACGAAATATCAATGGATTATTCTAATAAAAAAATTGATATATTGTAATGTTTTTAAAATTGATGTATTCTAATATAGATTTTTTTTTTAAAATTTAAATAAGGGATAAAAATTATGATTTCAATTCTTCGCATGGGAGAAGATTCCGAACACAACGCGGAATTTGATGTTGATCGACCAAACGGCTTCCCCGAATATTTATTTTTGCTCACAAAAACGCGCGGACGTTTTTTCGTAAACGGAGAATGGAAAGAATTTCCGGCAGGATGCGCCGTGCTTTTTTTGCCAGGACAAGCGCAACGTTATCATGCCTCGCAAAGTGAAATAAATTATTGCGACAGTTGGATGCATTTTAAAAGCGACACGGCAATTCTTGACCGCAGTTTTCCGTTCGGAGAGCCGATTCCACTTCGCGGAAACAAGGCCAGCGAATTCAATTCGCTTTTCCATATAATTTGCTTGAAATTCTACGGAGTGTCGCAAAGCCGCGAAAGCATTCTCGCGCATTTGGTGGAAACGCTTTTGCTTATGGCGAGCGATGAAAATGATTCGAAAAACATGCCGGAAATCTATAACAGGCTCGTGGAATTGCGACGCGAAATCTACGCCCGCCCTTCGATGGAATGGCAGATTCCAGAAATAGCGAAACGCCTTTGCATCAGCACGGGCTATCTTCACGCTTCGTGGAAAAGTTTTTTTTCGACAACCTGCATTGCCGATGTCATCGCGTCGCGCATCGCCTATGCGCAATCGTTGCTTTCGTCGTCCGTCATTTCAATTTCAAACGTGGCAGAACGATGCGGCTATTCAAATCCTGAACATTTTATACGACAATTCAAAAATGCGGTAAAAATGACGCCCGCTCAATGGAGACGAAAATTCACGAAAAAATCGTAATTGATTCAAACGGAGCTCGTTTATAAAATTCAAGAAAAATTTGCGCACGCTGCATTGTCCGCCTCCACATTTTTTTACAATAGCAAATGCGAAAGTGAAAAATAATTTTCATCGCAAAACCTTGTAGATTTCGAATAAATTTGATACACTTATCTTTATGAATTACACACGACGATTTTTTTTCATTGCCGCAATTTTTTTGTGCGCAATTTCATTGGAATCTTGCCAGCGTTCCATCGGCTATTCAATTTTGCTTTGGGATGTTCCGGAAAAAAATCTTCAGGATGGGCAAATCGTAAAAGTTTATTTTAAATCGAACATAAGCCACGTTTATGTAATTTCACTTCCAGACACGAATGAAAATTTTGAAATCCCGCTTTGGCAACTTACAGTTCCGCAGTCAAAGAAAAAAGCCGAAGCCGCCGCGCCACGCTACAAAGAATTTCAGCATCAATACGCGCACATAAAAATCGATGGACTTCCTGTTCGCGCCGAAGCGGTGAACACTTCCAAGCAAGTTTATCGTTTGCACAAAAACGAAGTCGTAAAAATTTTGTACAAAGGGCGCGGGCAAGATGTGATTATGGCCGATGGCTCAAAGCTCGATGGCGAATGGCTCTGCGTTCTCACAGCCGGCGGCACTGAAGGCTGGTGCTTTTCGCACAACCTCGCGCTTTTTACGACTGGAGCGGGGGGAGAAATTGTTTCGGGCGAAATGGTGGAAAACGATGAAGAAAAAAGCGACGCGATTTTGAATCAAGTGCTTCAAGCAAAATGGTATCCGGAAAGTTACACGCGAATGCTTTCAGAAAATTTGATTGATTTGGAATCGATGAAAACAGGATATGGCTTCGACACAGGAACAGAAAGTGGAAAAGTTTCGATAAATATAAAAGACAGATTTCGTTCGGCGAATTATGGCGGAATAACAAAAGTGAGCGAAAAAGTTTACGACTTTACAGGAACGCCATTTCAAATGATCATAAACAGTGCGGATGAAATCATCGTAAATTACACCGGAACTGAAAACAAGCCCGAAGCGTACACGTTCGTAACAATCAGCGGCGACTACAACATCGCGGCTTTGATGCAAGCAGAACAAAATCGCCGCACATCGGAAATGCAAAAACTTTACAACGTTGATTCTTTCAAATCCGCAAATTACGGAACTTTGACTTTCACAGGATTGAATTCATTTTCATGGAGCGGATTTTCGCTGATCGTTCCAAATATAATTTCTCGCGAAGCGCGCGGACGCGGAAGCGTTTCAATAAAATATTTGATTGCGGAAAATCTGAAAAATAATTTTGACGGAATTCTTACTTTTAATTTTGACGGTTCGAAAAAAGAAGTGAATTTTTTCTACAAGCATTTGAACAATTCACTTAAACTCGAAGACGCAAGCGAAGCGGTTATAAAAAACAATGTCGCGATTTCGCGCGGAAAAAATCCGACTGTCTTGACTTTCGAAAAATAATTTTAAAATTGCAAAAAGGAGAAAAGCCCGAAGGCTTTCGATTTAAAAATGGCGTTCATTCAATTTTCGAAAATTTCTCTCGCATTCGGCGACCGCGATATTCTTAAAGATGTTTCGGTAAATCTGAAAACCGGAACAAAGGCCGCGCTCACTGGCGCGAACGGCGCGGGAAAATCCACGCTGATAAAAATTATGGCTGGGCTTGTCGAGCCGGATTCGGGAAAACGGACGGCGCAGAGCGGAGCGAGAATCGCGTACCTTCCGCAGTCGGGGCTCACGCATCGCGGCCGCACGCTCAAAGAAGAAGCCGACCTCGCGTTCGATTACGGCTACAAGATTCAAAATCAAATCGAAGAAATCGGCGAAAAGCTAAAGCAAATTCCGTCCGAAAATGTGTCGGCGCAAAACGCGCTTTTGGAACAACATTCCGCGCTTATGGAAACGCTCGAAAATTCAGGCTGGTATCGCCGCGAATCTTTGGCGGAAAGCGTTTTGCTTGGACTTGGTTTTTCGCGCGACGATTTCGAAAAAATGACCGACGCTTTTTCCGGCGGCTGGCAAATGCGAATCGCGCTTGCAAAGGCTTTGATGCAGCAGCCCGACATTTTGCTTTTGGACGAGCCGACGAATTATCTTGACATCGAGGCGCGCGCTTGGCTCGAAGATTTTTTGCAAAAATATTCAGGCGCGTTTTTGCTCGTAAGCCACGACAGGTATTTTCTCGATGTTACGATAAATGAAGTGTACGAACTTTTCAATGGCGAACTGAAATGTTATCCAGGAAATTTTTCGCATTACGAAAAAGTGCGCGAACTTGAATTGCAAACTTTGATTGCCGCCTACAAAAAGCAGCAGGAAGAAATCGAGCATTTGCAATCGTTCGTGGACAGATTCAGATACAAGGCGACGAAGGCTGTTCAAGCGCAGGAGCGGCAAAAGCAGCTCGACAAAATCGTGCGCATTGAAATTCCTGAATCGCTCAAAAAAATTCATTTTAAATTTCTGGCGGCTCCTCATTCTGGCCGTCTCGTTTTGCAATTGGATTCAGTTACAAAATCTTATGACGGAAAAACGGACGTTCTTTCCAATCTTGATTTGACAATAGAAAATGGCGAGCGAGTTGTGGCGGTCGGAAAAAATGGCGCGGGAAAATCCACGTTGCTTAGAATCATTTCCGAACAAGACAAAAATTTTTCTGGAACGATGACGCTTGGAACTGGCGTGCAAATCGGATATTTCAGCCAAGACAGCGCGGAAACAATTTGCGGCGCAGAAACTGTTTTGCAATACATCGAAAATTCTTGTCCGCTCGAACTCGTGCCAAAAGCGCGCGACATGCTCGGCGCGTTCTTGTTTCGCGGCGACGACGTTTTTAAAAGCCTTGATGTTTTGAGCGGCGGCGAAAAAAGCCGCATTTCTCTTTTGAAATTATTGTTGCGCCCCGTAAATTTTCTCGTGCTCGACGAGCCGACAAACCATTTGGATATGCATTCGAAAGACGTGCTGCTCGACGCGCTCAAGGATTTTGGCGGCACAGTAATTTTTGTAAGCCACGATCACGCTTTCATTCAAAATCTTGCGACGCGCGTAATTGAACTTTCGCCGGGACATTGCAGGAATTTTGTAGGCGACTACGAATATTATTTGGGCAGAATCGAAGACGAAAAAAACGGAACTGTCGGCCATTTCAGTTTTGGAACCGATTCAAAATTCGCAGAAAAAAAATCAGGAAAAATTCCAGTTTCAAATTCCGCCGCGAACGAAGGCACAAAGCAAAAATCCGCAGGCGCGATAAAATGGGAAGAAGAAAAACGCCTCGCATCCGAGCGGCGCAAAATCGAACGGCAAGTGGAAAAATTGGAAACGCAAATTGCCGCCAAGGAAAACGAAAAAAAATCGCTCGAAGAAAAATTGGCAGAGCCTGAAATTTATTCCAACGGCGAAAAGGCGAAAGAAGTGCAACGCAAAATCACCGCACTTGCCGAAGAACTGGAAAGCCTCAATGCGGAATGGGAATCGGCGGCGGAAATGCTGGGATAAAAAATGCGCAAACTCGTCTTTCACGCCAAGCCTTTGCACAACCGAGGCGTATCAATCATGTGTCCTCATTCTCCTGCCTATCTCAAAGTCAATGTAGGCTTTCAGTTCCTTTTCTAGCTCCGATTTCAGGTCGTTCTGCGGCGCGTCAAGTGCGAAAAGTTCTGCGGGCTGAATGCGGAAATACTCGATAATTCGGTTCAAGTTGTCTGCTCCAAGCCAATTCTGCTTTGTCTCTGTCTTTGCGATGGTCTCCTTGCTCACGCCGATTGCCTCAGCCAGCTGCTCCTGATTTATGCCGCGCGAAGCCCGAAGCCGCTTTAAATTCTTTGCGAGTGCGTCCCGAATATCCTTCATAGCAAAAAGAATACGTCAAAAAATCTGTTTTTTGGATGTAATTAAACTGCCATAATCGTACTTATACTTTACTTTAAAATGAATTTTTAGTACAATTATTAAAGTTAAACGTCAGTTTTACAGTATTTATTCTTCATCCAAATAGGAGAGACAAATGGTTTTTAAGACAGATTTTAAGGTAAAGACAACGATCATTGCGATTTTTGCGCTGATTTTCATTGCGACCGCATGTATGGCATGTCTTTCGTGCGCGAACGACATTGAATATGTATATGAGGAAAGCATATCGCTTACGGCGATGCCGGACAAAATGGAATATCTTGTGGGCGACACGCTCGATTTGACGGGGCTTGCCGTCACGAGCATCGGAAAAGATGGGAAGCCCGTGCCGATTCCCATTTCGGAAATTGCAGTTGAGCCGCCTGCCGGAACGACGCTCGGCGAAGCGGGAACGCTGACGATTACGGTTTCGCACGGGAAGCGGAGTCTGACTTTTCCTGTCAAAGTGTCGCAGGCATCGTCCTGCCTGTATGTGAAGACTCCGCCGAAACGCGCCTATTACGCAGGCGAGCGGCTTGATCTTTCGGGACTTGAATTGGTGTTGCGGGAAAGCGGCAACGAAAATACGATTGCGTATTCGGATTCCGTTACTTCCGAGCCGGAAAATGGAGTTGCGCTTTCGATTCCGGCAGATGCGGTGGACAATTCGCAGGCGACCCAAACAGTCGTGCTTTCGTATGGCGGATTGAACTGTTCGTTCGATGTTTCAATTCGTGCCGTCCGCCTGATCGATTTGCATTTGAAATCTCTTCCCGACAAGACGAATTATTACACTGGCGACAAACTTGATTTGACGGGGCTTGAGCTTGCGGCGACATTCTCAGACGGCATGGTGAGCATTGTCGGCGATTATACGGTGACCGAAACGCCGGACTTTGCGAAGGCGGGCAAGCAAACAGTGACGCTTTCGTATCTTGATAAAAAAGTTTCCTTTCCGATAGAAATTTTCAAAAGCTATCTTGCTTTTTCCGAACAGCCGCAAGACAAGGAAATCGCGCTGTATGCCGAAGACGCGACGCTTTCTGCGGAGATACTCCCGGACGGCGACGGTGAGGTTATCTTCGCATGGTACAGGAAGAATCCGGGCGAGGCGGGCTTTTCCGAGATTGCGCGGTTCGAGCCGGAGCGCGTCGCCTTTGCGCAGGCGAAAGAAAGCGTCCTTGTGCTGCCGAAAAACGATTACCTCGCCGCCGACTATTATTGCGAGGCGACGCTTACGGAAAGCAACGGCATGGTGCAGTCTGCGAAGAGCGGCACGGCGCGCGTAACGCAGCGCGTGGAGACCGGGCTGCCGGTGGTGCGGATTGACACGAAAAACGGGGCGGATGTTGTTTCAAAAGAAGAATATATTTCTGCGCGTTTTGCGCTTACTTCCGACGATTATAATGATTTGACGCTTGACGAAATCAAGATAAAAGGGCGCGGCAATTCAAGTTGGGGGCAGCCCAAAAAGCCGTATACGCTTAAATTCGACAGCAAAAGCGAAGTTCTCGGCATGAAGAAAGGCAAAAAATGGGTACTGGTCGCGAATTATTCCGACAAGACATTGCTCAGAAATGATTTCGCCTCATATTTGGGGAATGAAATTTTTACGAACATGACATGGAATCCGAGCTTTAAAGCCGTCGATTTCATTTTGAACGGCGAATATAAAGGAACATATCTTTTGGGCGAGCAGATAAAAATCGACAAAAACCGCGTCAACATTCAGGATATTTCAGACGCTGCTCGTGGGAAAGGCGATGACTTGAACGGCGACGGCACGGTTGACAAAAAGGACGGCGGATTTATCTTTGAGGTGAATACGACACGAATGGACGAAGCCTATAACTATCGGACGAAAAAGGACATCGGAATGAGCCTGAAAGATCCCGATGTCGATGACTTTGTGGTAAATGAAGCCGTCGTCGAAACTTTCATGGAAAACATAATTCAGACTGCCGAAGATGCCTTGTATTCCGAAAATTACACGAACGC
The DNA here is from genome assembly GCA_947178095.1 of uncultured Treponema sp. Classification (GTDB taxonomy): domain Bacteria; phylum Spirochaetota; class Spirochaetia; order Treponematales; family Treponemataceae; genus Treponema_D. The sequence goes on along the minus strand of CAMWWZ010000012.1, from coordinate 18,230 downwards.
TGAAAACGGTTACGCAAAATACCTTGATGTCGATTCGTTCATAGATTGGTATTTGGTAAACGAACTGGCGAAAAACAACGATGCGTGTTGGTTCAGTTCGGTCTATTTTTATTACGACCCTGCTGACGGAAAACTGCATATGGGGCCTGACTGGGATTTTGACATCGGCTTTGGAAATATTAATTACAACGGTTGCGATAATCCTGAAGGGTTTTGGATAAAGAATTCCGGCTGGCACAATCGGCTTTTTACCGACCCCGCTTTTGTCGCAAAGGTAAAAGCCCGTTGGAACGAAGTGAAAGGCAAGGTTCAGGCGGCTGCCATTGCAGAAATCAAATCGAAAGCCGACAATATTGCATCATCCGCAGAATTGAATTTCAAACGGTGGCAGATTTTGGGAACGTATGTCTGGCCGAATGCCGCCGGATATGACAAAAGGGATACCTATCAAAGCGAAGTTGATTATCTGGTGGATTGGACGAGCAAGCGGTATTCATGGCTCGATTCCGCAATCAATGGATTATAGCAATATCCATTCTGCCCAAGTAACCGCAAGCGGCGCAAATTTGCGTCGCTTATTTTTTTGCACCACTGAATCTGCCATTTCATCTTCCCACAAACTTGGCTTTAAAAATCTGCGCGAGATTTCTTTCCAATATTTATAGCGGGCGAAGAGCGCGCCTCGTTCCCCTCCACAAATTTCTGCCAATTTTCAGGCTCGGGAATTTCAAAGCGCAATTTTTCTTTTGTAAAAGGATGCTCGAATTCCAAAAGCCGCGCGTGCAACGCAAGCCGTCCAAAAGGATTCGTTTTAGCGCGATAATTTTTGTCGCCCGCAAGCGGATATCCGGCACTTGCCAAATGCGCGCGAATTTGATTTTTTCTTCCCGTATTCAAATTCAATTCAAACAAAGTGTAATTTTTTCCGCGCCGAATAATTTTGTAATCCGTAATCGCGCTCACGGTTTTGAAGCTTTCCCCCTCCTTTGGAACGAACGCCAAATTATACGCATTGTAGGCAAGCGGTTTTGAAATCGTGCCGGATTCAGGCAATGCGGCGCGGGCATTTTTTGGATTTTCGGCGACGGCGCGATACGTCCTAGCCGTAACAATTTTTTGCCAGCCGTCCATAATTATTTTTTTCGAATTTTCATTCAAGGCAAACATCATCACGCCCGAAGTGTCGCGGTCAAGGCGGTGCACGGCAAAAGGCTTGTGCTTCGCGGAATAAGTTCCGGTTTTTCGCATAATTTGTTCAAGCAAGTCAAGCGCAGTTTTTGCGCGACATCCTTCATAAGGAACGCTCAATAAATTTTCTGGCTTGAAAATTACGGCAAGATTTTTGTCTTGGTAAAGAATCTGAATTCTGCTTTGCGAATTTTTTTTCATCGGAAAATTATATCATAATGAAAATTTCTTGACAATGCAAAATCAACGCTAAAAAATGGCGACAAGTCTTAATTAAAAAAAGGCGCGATATTTTCGCGCCTTTTTTTATTCGAAAAAAACTTTTTCCATTTTCCGCACTGTCGGCACAATTTTTTCTTTTTTCAATCCTGAATAATTTACGACGAAACTTTTTTGCGCCGCAGAATTTTCATCAATCGCATCATAATAAAAATCGCTCAAAAGCGCAATATTAATTCCGCTCGCGTTAAGCCGAGCGCGCAATTCATCGCCGCGCAACTTTGATTCAACTTGCAAAAGAAAATGCAAGCCAGAATTTTCTTCCTTGATTTTCGCGATTGAACGGATTTTGCTTTTTTGAAGCGCGGCAATAAAATCATTGCGCAAACTTCGATAATAATTTTTCATCCTGTTCAAATGCTTTTCATAATGCCCGTCCTCGATGAAACGCGCCAGCGCAAATTGCTCGAACGAAGTTACAGGGCATGAAAAAAATCCCATGCGCGAAAAAAATTCTTTCAGCAATTTTTTCGGCAAAACCATATAGCTTATCCTGAAGGAGGGGGAAAGAGTCTTTGAAAAAGTGTTGATGTAAATGACGCGCGAATTTTTATCGGAAGAAAAAAGCGGCTCGATGGGCATTCCGTCAAATCTAAACTCGCTGTCATAATCGTCTTCAATTATGAAACGGTCTTCGCATTCCGCCGCCCAATCCAAAAGTTGCGCGCGGCGTTTGTACGGCATGACAATTCCAGTGGGAAAATGATGCTGCGGCGAAACGTGAACAATTTGCGCGCGACTTTTTTTCAAATTTTCCACGCTGATTCCGTTTTCGTCCAAATTCACAGGAACGCATTTTGCGCCGCAAAGTTTTGCGACAGAATCAAGTTGCTTGTAACCGGGATTTTCCACGGCATATTTTTTTTTCGTTCCCAAAAATTGCAACAGCATCGAATAGATAAAATCCGTTCCCGCGCCGATGAAAATTTGTTCCGCGTCCACGTCAATCATTCGGAATTGGCGCAAGTGCGAACAAATCGCTTTTCGCAATTCAAGCGCGCCGCCCAAAGGAACGCGCGACAAAAGCCGCTCGTCGCCTGAATTCAAAACCTGCCGCATGATTTTCGCCCAAAGCGCGAAAGGAAATTTTTCAAAGCTCGTGGAATTGCTTTTCAAATCCGCAAAATATTTTTTTGCTCTCTTCTCTCGCGTCGATTTTTTCTGCGGAAAAATATTTGCAGATTTTTCTTGGACAGGAAAATTTTGCGAAAGAATTTCTTCCACAAAAAAACCTTTCTTTTCGATAGAATAAATATAACCTTCGCTGATCAGTCGCGCGTATGCATTTTGCACGGTAATCACGCTCACTCGCAGATGCTCGGCAAGCAAGCGTCTTGAAGGAAGCCGCTCTCGCGCGGCGAGTTTTCCGCTTAAGATTTGTTTTTTTATCGAGCGATAAAGATATTCGCACAAAGTCAAATCTTTCCGCTTGCTGAAATCAATTGTAATCATATCGCCGCCTTACACGCTTTGAAAAAACTGGCATTATAAATTTTTTGAAAAATTGGATATATCAATAATACCAGAAATTTTGTATCATTTCAACATAATTTATTTCAAAGCGAGGAAAATCATGGATCAGCGTTTGCTTACTATTCAAGACATTTCATGCGTGGGACAATGTTCTCTTACAGTCGCACTGCCAATCACGAGCGCGTGCGGAATCGAAACGGCGATTCTTCCGAGTTCAGTTCTTTCAAACCATACAGGAAAAGGTTTTGGCGCGTGGACATTCCGCGATCTCACGGACGAAATGCCGAAAATCTTGGAACAATGGCTCAAAGAAAAAATCGATTTCAGCGCGTTCTATACAGGCTATGTTTCAAAAGCGCAGATTCCGCACATTTTGGAAATCTTCAAAAAATCGGCTCGGGCGGACGCACTGAAAATCATCGATCCTGCGATGGCGGATAATGGCAAACTTTATGCAGGATTTGATTCGGACTTCCCGAAAGAGATGGCGCGGCTTGTAAAAGAAGCCGACTACATTTTGCCGAATCTCACCGAAGCGACATTGCTTTTGAACGAGCCTTTTATCGAAAGCGGCTACGACAAAAATTATATCGAGAGAATCGCGCGAGGCTTGCATGAAATGGGAGCGAAAAACGTCGTACTCACGGGCGTTAGTTTTGAAGCGGACAAGCTCGGCGTGGCGGTTTTTGACGGAAACAAAACCGAATACTATTTTACCGAACGGCTCGCCGCTTCAATGCACGGAACTGGCGACGTTTATGCGGCGGCATTCACAGGCGCGCTTCTTCGCGGAAAGCCGGCTTTGGAAGCGGCTACAATCGCGGCCGACTTTGTAGTTGAATCGATGAAGCAAACTCTACCCGACCCCGAGCATTTTTACGGCGTAAAGTTCGAAAAGGCGATTCCGTTTTTGGTTGAGCGGTTGAAATAATTTTCGGCTTTCCCAAAAGCACAAGTTGCGAAAGCGACATGAACTGGCGATGGCTGCGCATAAAAAAATCCCATACGAAGCAGGAAAACCTGACGTATGGGATTTTACTTTTTTGTACGGCAAGCACTCACATTTACAGGCACTTGAACCTTAAATCAATATAATTGATTTCAAATAATTTTGAAGTTTTAAGTCTTTCCGGACTGATATTGGGTACATTTTTTTTGCTACCTCAAGAAGCTGTACCTACTTCCTTGTGTAGCCCACATCAGACAATTCTTTTTTAAGCTCGGCACTCGGCATAAAGAGCACGCGAACGTTCTTAATATCTTTAGAACTCACGTCGTCTTCGCTTTCTTGCCCAACAGAACTAAATGAGAGCTTGAAGATTCCAAACTTGTTCAGCCTGATGCGGTTTGAGTTTTTCAGATATTGAGGCATTTTATCCAAGAAACTCTCGATAACAGCCACAATATCTGTCGGCGTCAGCGTGCAGGACTTGGAAATTTCTTTCGCCAAATCATTGACGTCGATTTCCTCGCCATATGCCGCCACAGCATAATACTTAGAATCACTCTTGCGATCAAGAGGATTCTGCCTCTTTGTTACAGAATACATCATAATGCATTCCTCCTCAATAAAATAATTTTGAAGTACCCGATAAGCACCTCCGCTAGCGATTTTTTCGAGGTCCAACGAACCCCATATCTTCGGCCGAAAGATACAGTTTAAATATACTAAAAATTTTCTAAATCGTCAAATTTTTTTTCGGAATTTTGCCAAAAAGTCAGTGAGTTTTATATGAAAACTCACTGACTTTTAAAAAAAACTCACTGACTTTTTACCCAAAACTCACTGCGTTTTTACCGAATTTCGTAAATTCCTTGCATAAATGCAAAATACAAAACCACTTTAATAAAATACGAAAATCTGCTAAACTGCTTTTATGTCGTACAACCTTGAACAAGTGGAAAGTCGCGCGATTCGCGAAATTTTGTCGCATTATAAAAAAGAAAATTTTTTCATAAACAAGGCGAACGATGAAGTCGAGCTTGACGTAATTTTGATTCAAAGCCTGATTGAAAAATTTTTTCGGATTATTTTTCCGGGATTTTTCCGCGAGCGCGATTTTAAAGTCAGCGACCAAGAAATTTACATTTCGGTTTTGTGCCGTGAAGTGATGCTGATTTTGAACAAGCAGATTTTTTTGGCGTTGAAAAAACTTCCTGAAAATTCTGCGCCGCACGGCGAAAACAATTTCGATGAAAAAAAATTGCGAGAAAAAGCGCGAGCCATCACGCACGAATTTTTCGAAAGAATTCCGCGCGTTCGGGAATTTTTGGAAACGGACTTGCAGGCGGCGTTCGACGGCGATCCTGCCGCGTTCGACAAAACCGAAATCATTTTGTCTTATCCTGGATTTTATGCCATCACCGTGAATCGGCTCGCGCACGAAATTTTCGTTTTGGACGTGCCGCTCATTCCGCGCATTTTGACTGAGTTCGCGCACAGCCGCACGGGAATCGACATTCATCCCGGCGCGACGATTGGAAAATATTTTTTTATCGATCACGGAACGGGAATCGTCATCGGCGAAACTACGGTCATTGGCGAGCATGTAAAAATTTATCAAGGCGTGACTCTCGGCGCGATAAGCACAAACGGCGGTCAAAAATTAAAAGGCGTGAAGCGACATCCGACAATCGAAGACAACGTTACGATTTATTCCGGCGCGTCGATTTTGGGCGGCAACACGGTAATTGGAAAAAATTGCGTCATCGGCGGAAACACGTTCATCACGAAATCAGTCGCGCCGCAAACTACTGTGAGCATAAAAAGCCAGGAATTGAAGTTCAAAAGTTCGGAAATAAAATAATTTTCATAATTGCCCACACGCAATTTGCGGCAATTATTGTTTATGAAAAAATAAATGCGCTGCCGACTCGCGCCGCAAAATGTCATTTAAAAATGCGGAAGCATTATCGCAAAAAATAAATGCGCAAATGCTAAAATTTTATTCCACATTTTTCAATGAATCAATCATGTCGATTTTTTTCAAATTAAAATGCGTTGCAAAATTGACGATAAAAGTAAACGCAATTGTTATAAGTGCCGCCGCGACATAACTCAATTTATCCACATGTCTTACAAACATAATGTAATCAGGTTCGCAAGTCGAAATTATAAAATAGCTCAAATGGCTTCCGGCAAACAATCCTATTGCAATTCCTATAACTGTTAAAATCACGCTTTCCCTTGTAATGTAATTGTCAACTTCGCTGTGATAAAATCCCAAAACTTTTAAAGTCGCGATTTCTCGCTTGCGCTCGCTTATGTTGATGTTCGACAAATTGTACAAAACTACGAATGCGAGCAATGCGGCGGCGACAATCAAAATAACTACGATTGAATTGATTGAGCCAAGAATTTTTTTTATGTTTTCCTTGACATCGGAATTGTCAACAATAGAAATTATTTCGGGCTTTTTAATATATTCTTCATTGAAACGATTGCTTTCTTCTTCTGAAATATCGTTGAACGCAAGCAAAAGCGAACTCGTTTTGTAATCGGCGAATTTTTCTTCATAAGTTTTTCTTGCTATGAAAACATATTGATTGATGTAATTTTCTATGACGTATTCTATTTGCAAACGATATTCATTATTTTTTTTATCGACCAAAACAATTTCGTCGCCTTCGCTTAAATTCAAAAGCCTGGAAGTTTTTTCGCTTATAATCGCTTTTCCGTCGCTCACAATCAAATTTGTTTTTTCACTGTTGACATCATTCAAAACAACGGCTTTTTTCAAATCTTCGTCATTGCTTGCGACAATTAAAGTCACTTCTTGTTTTTTGTTCGCGCCTTTGACTGTGACGCTTCCCATGTTCACTTCTACAATATATTTTATAAAATCATTTTTTCGCAATTCATTTATTATCGCTTCTTTGTCGGCATTGTCTTTTAAAACAAATATTTTATCGTAATTCAAAATTGAATCGAATTGATAATCGACAACATCTTTCAAAGAATCTTTCAGGCCGAAGCCCGCGAGAATCAAAGCGGTGCAGCCGGCGATTCCTATGATTGTCGTAATGACTCGGCTTTTGTAACGGAAAATATTTCTTACAGTGATTTTATTGGAAAACTTAAGTCGCTTCCACAGCCATCTTATTTTTTCCAAAATAATTTTTTTTCCGTTTTTCGGCGGCTTCGGACGCATTAAATTGGCAGGAACATTTCGCAAATTTTTCAAAGACACGAACACCGCCGTTCCGCAAATGCAGAAAATGCAAATCAGCAATCCGACTGCTCCCGAAACATTGTTCACTTCATAAGAGAATTTCGGTATGTGGAACAATTCTTTGTAAATATTCCAAATAAGATTCGGGAGCAAAACTGGCCCTGCAATCATTCCAAGAATTCCGCCGGAGACAGTCGCAATCAATGAATAAGTTATGTATTTTGCCGTGATGTCGAAACTTCCGAATCCTAGCGATTTCAAAGTTCCGTTTTCCGTGCGATCTTCTTCCACCATTCTCATCATTGAAATCAAACTTACCAAAACTGCTATCGCAAAAAATATGATTGGAAATACGTCGCCGATTTTTTTCAAATTGTCGCTCGCGCTGAGAAGTCCGTCATAACTATCGTTTTCCTTTCTGTCCCAAACATACCAATGTGGTCTTTCCAAATTTGACGTGTCCACGGGCATTTCCATTGATGCCGCGTTTTTCAAATATTCGTCGTAGATATTTTCGAATCTTGCATTTTCCCTCGCTTCTTTTATTTCCTCGACATTGCTCATCGCGCTTTCAATTTTTTTAAGATATTCATCGCTGTTCGTAAGATATTGCTCCGCGCCTGAAACTTGTATATAGATATTTGTGAAAGCGTCTTCGCTTGGCATAATCGAATAAGCGTAATAATCTATTTTTCCATTGCCAAGATTTGTCGAAGGCATTTCGTTATAAAAATAAAGCGGACTCAAAGCCGTGCCGACAATTTTATATTCCGCGTTTTCCAAAACAATGACATCGCCAATTTTCAATTTGTTTTCATCGAGCAATTTTGAAGCTACCAAAATCTCGTTTTCGTTTTTCGGCAAATTTCCATCTTCCAAAATCAATCTATTGATTTCATCATCAATGCCAATCAATCTTACGACGAACGCATTGTCCGCGAAATTCAAATAAACGTCTTTCCTGTAAGTGCCGATGGCTTTTTCGACATTTTCAATTTTTCGCAATTCTTCCACATCGTCATTTGTCAAACCCATCGTAGAGACAATTTCTATGTCATAGAATTCTTGGTCGTCACAAAAAACATCCAAAGTTTTTAACAAATCAGGTCCAGTAGATTGAATGCCCGAAAAAAATCCGACTCCGAGAAAAGACATGCAAACCAAAGAAAAAAATCTTTTTAAGTTGCCTTTTATTTTTCTAAAAATATGTTTTGCGAATATGTTTTTCATTTTACCACTCTACGTCGTCAATGTTTTTCGGATGAGGATTTTTCATGATTTCTTCAACGCCGCCATTTTTGAATTTTATGATTTTGTCTGCCACTTCCGCTATTGCGGAATTATGCGTGATGATGATGACCGTTATGTTGTCTTTCCGGCACGTGCTTTCAAGCAATTTCAAAATTTGTTTTCCAGTCTTGTAATCCAATGCGCCGGTCGGCTCATCGCAAAGCAACAATTTTGGATTTTTGGAAATTGCGCGCGCGATGGCAACTCGCTGTTGTTCTCCGCCTGAAAGTTGCGAAGGAAAATTGTCTTTTCTTTCGGCGAGCCCGACTTTTTCCAAAATCTTGTTCGGATCCAAATGGTCGGAACACAATTGATTCGCGAGCTCCACATTTTCCAAGGCTGTCATATTTCCGATTAAATTGTAAAATTGAAAAACAAATCCAATGTCGTTTCTTCGATATTTTGTCAATTCCCTTTCAGAAAGTTTGTTGATGTGTTTTCCATCGACAATCAATTCGCCGTCCGTCAATCTGTCCATTCCGCCGAGAATATTCAAGCAAGTTGTTTTTCCAGCTCCGGATTGACCCAATATGCACACAAGTTCGCCTTTTTCAATTTCGAAAGAGACATCGTTAAGAGCGTGGATTTTTACTTCGCCCATAGTATAAATTTTGCAAACGTTTTTCAATTCAATGAAAGCCATAATTTCCCCTATAAAAATAATGGCACTCCGAAAACCTTGCTTTTGGCAATTTTTTTCAAATGTGCCGACGAGTTCAAAATCATTTTTTCCAAAAATCTGGCACGAAGAAAATTATCATCGTGTAAAGCTCAAGCCTTCCTGCCAACATCGCGAACATATACCACCATTTGAGCGCGGTGGGCAAAAATCCGCAGTTCGCGCTTGGATTCAAAGCCCCGAAAGCAGGCCCGACATTTCCCACCATTGTGGCAGCTCCTGAAAGCGCGGTTTGAATATCCAAGCCAGCCGCCGCGCCGAAAATTGCCGTGAGCACAACCAGCAAAAAATACAATGTCAAAAAAGATGCCACATTGAAAACTAAATCCTTGCGTCCTGCGCGGCCGTTCAGTCGAATGCTGAAAACTCCGTGCGGATGAAGCATTTTGGAAAATTCGTTGTGCGTCTGTTTTCCCATCACCACCCAGCGAATCACTTTTATTCCGCCGCTCGTAGAGCCCGAACATCCGCCGATGAAAAAAAGCAGGAACAAAAAAACTTGCGCCGCGCTCGGCCACATCGTGTAGTTGCTCGTGCTGAATCCCGTCGTGGAAATTATCGAAGCGATTTGAAACGAAGAATGCCTGAGCGAAGTAAAAAATCCGCCGTAAAGATTTGTATTGATAAAAGTTATCGCCAAAATAAAAACGGCGCAAATTGCGAGATATGCCTTGAGTTCCGTGTTGTTGCGAATGTCGTCAAATTTTCTTGTGAGAAGATAAAAATAAAGGCTGAAATTTATCGCGCACAAAAACATAAAAATCGTGCAAACAACATCGATTGCCACGGAATCGTATGCGCCGATGCTCAGATTTTTGTTGCTGAATCCGCCCGTGCCGACCGTGGAAAATGAATGAAGCACCGCGTCGAAAAAATTCATTCCGGCAATTTTCAGGCTGATGATTCCAAGAATTGTAACGCCGCAATAAATGAGCCACAAAACTTTTGCCGTCGTCGTGATTTTCGGCGTGACCTTGCCTTTTTCAGGACCCGTGGTTTCCGCCTTGATGAGCTGAAATCCGCCCACGCCTAAAAGCGGAAAAAGCGCGACGGTGAGCGCGACGATTCCCATTCCGCCGAGCCAATGCGTCTGCGTCCGCCACAAATTTATCGAATTCGGAATAGATTCCACTTCCGACAAAATTGTCGCGCCGGTCGTGGAAAAGCCCGAAACGCTTTCCCAAATCGCGTCCGTCCAATTCGGAATCGCGCCGCTGAAATAAAAAGGAATCGCGCCGAGCAACGAACAAAAAATCCATGCGAACGCCACCACAACAAACGCGCTTCTTGTGGAAAGTGCGATTTTCTTTTTTCGCCCCGCAAGCAAAAACGTCACGGCCAAAATCAGAAAAATCGCCATTGGAATTGCGAACGCTGGAACAACGCCGGATTCGCCGAATGCGATCGCCGCAAAAATCGGAAAAATCATCGTGAGCGCGACGATTCCCAAAATTGAAAATTCGATTCGTAAAAATGAAAAGACGCTCATTTTGTTTCCGCTCCGAAAAGTTTCAAAATGTTTTGAGTTTCTTCCGCAAGCGTAATCAGGATGAGCTGGTCGTTCGCGTCAAGCACCGTGCTTCCGACTGGAATGACATAATTTTTCGCGCCAGATTTTTTTTCGAGCAAAACCAAAAACGTTCCGTGATTCGAAATGTCCAAAAGCGATTTGCCCACGACTTTCGAACCAATCGGCAAAGTGCATTCCACGATTTCAAGTTGACCCGTAGAAACAGTGTGAATTCCCTTGACGCTTTCTCCGCGCAAATGGCTCATAATCGAATCTACGATTGTGTCGCGCAAAGGAACTGGAACGTCCACGCCGAGCTTGCGGGCAATCTGCGCGAATGTGGAACTTTCCACCAAACTCACTGAACGCCCCACGCCCAAAGATTCGAGATAAGCCGCGACGACCATATTCAGCTCGTGATTGTGCGTGGCGCAAATAACCAAGTCGTATTCGGTGAGACCTTCTTCGCGCAAAAAAGTTTCGTCCGTAATGTCGCCGCGAAAAACATGCGCGTTGGGATAACGCTCCGAGGCTTCTTTCGTAAGTTCATCGTCCGTATCGATGATTGCGAATTCCGAAGCGATGTTTTTTCGCTTTCTGAAAATTTTCGCAAGGAGAGAAGATTTTTCTTTTTGCGTGAGACGGTCGGCAATGAGCGTTCCGATTTTGCCCGCGCCGACGAGCGCGATTTTGTCAAGCGCTTCAATTTTCGCGCCGCAAAGTTCAAGCAAATCGCCGATGTCGCCGGCACGCGCAAGAACGCCGATGCTGTCGCCGGCATGCAAAGTTGTCGAGCCGCTCGGCAAACTCGTTTCGCCATTATATTCAACGTATGCAATCAAAAAAGTCTTTTCGGTGAGTTTGCGCACGCCGCTTAATTGCTGGCGATCCAACGGCGCGCCTTCCGCAATCGTAATTCTTGAAATCTCAAATTCCGAATCCTTGAATGCCACCACATCGCTCACCGCTCCGCTTTCCACCGCGCGCACGATCGCGTCCGCCGCCTCGATGTCAGGATTCACCATAAAATCAATTCCGTAAAGCGGACGATGCTTTCCGCTAAAAGTGTCGGCGTGTTTTTTCACTGCGTCCGCCGTGTTCCTGTAATAAGAAAAATTCCGCACGCGCGCTATTTTTAAAATGTCTGGATAAACAGAATCGACGAGCGAACAAGTAATCATATTCACTTCGTCGTCGTCCGTAACGCAGACAAGCGCGTCAGCCTTGGCAATTCCGATGTCCTCAAGATTTTGCAAACTGTTGCCGTCCATTTCCTTGACATCGCAATCCAAAGAATTCGAAGCGTGCCGAACGACATCTTCGTCATTGTCAATAAGAACGACTTCATTTTTTTCGTTGATAAGACGGCGAGCAAGCTGAACGCCCGTAAAACCTGCGCCGACAATTACTATTCTCATAGAATAATTTTAGTGAAATGTACGGCTTTTTGCAAGGGGAGGGGAGCGCAACGAAAATTTCGCTGAGAATGGAATTGCGGAAAGCCTAGAAAATCTCTAGGCTTTCCGCCGCATTTTTATAGGCTATTGCTTTTTGTAGGTATCACAGAATTGATAATCCTTTCCGTTGTCTTTTCCATAGCCAATCACTCGCAATTCATCGTCAAAACTTTTCAATTCATAATGTCTAGTGTAATCGTCATTTTCCCAACCTTCAAGATATTCGGAAAGCGTGTCTCCTTCAAGCCATTCTTGGGTCATCTTTTTGTTGTCATCAGAAATTGTTGTATGTCTATAAGTATTTTCGAGGTGATACTCTTTCTCTTGTTCTGTAAATTCGCTTCCATCTTTTTTTGTTAATATTTCGACAATTTTGATTTCAAGATTTTGGGTATCAATGGTCAAAATCTTAGTCTGTTTTACTTCAATTGGTACAACACTAACAACATCATAAATCCAATAATTATCATCAGTCCAATAAGTATTATATTTCCATGTTCCACAAATCTTACTTACTTGGGAAGGATTGCTTACGTCGATGGTTTCTAGGCTATCCGCTTTTGGTGGATAAAAAATATCTTGGACAAAACTATCCCACTGGTATTTATAAGTTTTGCCATCATGCTCATAATACATAATCGGGCGGACGCATACAAAATCTATGCCTGGCACCCAAGGACACATTTCAAACAAATTGCACGTATCAGTAAGGTTTGCACGCTAAATTTCGACTTGTCCATACCATTTTGTCTTGCGTTCTGCGCCGTGATCCCAGGAAATACCTTCTACCAATCCTATTTCAACTTTCCAATCGTTGTCGTTTTCGGTAAGCAAATGCTCGTTTTGGAATGTGGGTTTTTGCGTAAATTTAAAATTGTCTTTTTTATCTACTTCAATTTTTCCTTTTGACGTAAAACGCACTTCGCCTTTACTGTTTGCGCCTGCCGTTACGTTAGTTTGAAACCAACCGACCATGCCATTGCCATCAATGTAATCTATGACAAAGCCATCTTTGTTCTTGTCTTCCTCTTTATAAAATACAAAACGGATTGCATATTCTTTTTTGGCTTCCACAAAAGGATAGAAGAAGCATCCTTTCTTTTTGCTTTCATCGAGGAATTGAACGTTCTCTGCTACCGAACCCAATCCTTCAATGTATACCCTTGTTTGCCAAGTATTTTCTGGAATATCAAATGTAAGATATATGCCCTCGGAGTTTTCTTCAATGCTAAATTTGTCAGTTTTTTTGCTTTCGTCAGGTAAATCACCGAGCGAATAAACTATGCCCGATTGTCCATCTTGGTTTTCTCCCGACGAACTACTGTTACTACACGCTGCAAAGCAGATGAGAATTGCCAAAAAGAGGGTCGCTAATACCCCCCCCCATACCTGAATTTGTTTTTCATTTTTTTCCTCCAATGAAAAATGGTTTTAAAAGTTATCTTTAAGTTTACAGCATAATTTCGTGCGCGTCAAGCATTCACAAAAACCAGACTCAACGAAATACACGGCTTTTGGCAAGGGGAGGGGAGCGCAGCCTTGAAACAAGCCGCATCCGTTTGGACGCGACTTGTTTCAATACACCATGGACGAATTATTTCTTGGTTAAAGTCATTGATACTTGAAATGGACTTGTTATTATCAAAGTTATGGTTTCGCCAGCGACATTGTAACTTGCTGCGACGTTGACAGTCGCTTGACCTCCCACAACTCCTGCTGCCCCTTCTTCTTTGTAAGTTCCTTTATAGGTTTCTTCGCCATTGACGAATTCCCAAGTGTTGTCGTCATAAAAAGTCAATGTTCTGCCGTCTTTGTCGCTCCATGTCGATACGACTGCTGGATTGTCATCGCCGTTTAAACACGCGACAAAGCATGACAAAGCCAACACTAAAACGGCAAAAGCCGCGACCAAATTAAACTTTTTCATAAAAGTCCTCCTAGAAAAAAATTTTTAGCACAAGACAAATGCGCCATATATTACTGTTATTATACAATAAATCGTAATATATGGCAAGTAGTTTTATAAAAAATGCCATATATTACTATAATGAATTATGGGCTTTGCGGAAAATTTACGAGAAGAATTAAAATTTCAAGACATTCAAATAAAGCAGCTTTCGGCAAAAACTGGGATCAGTAAAAATACGATTGACAAATATCTTTCGGAAAAACGTGTTCAGCCTGGGGTGGAAAACGCCGTAAAAATTGCGCAAACGCTCGGTGTCACAGTGGAATATTTGGTGTGCGGCAGCGAAGAAACAAGTCCGCATCTCAGCGATGAATGCAGGTCAATTTTGCGCAATTATAAAAAGCTGAACGAATTCAACAAGCGCACCGTTTCAGATTTATTGGAATCGCTGGCATCAAGACAAAAAAATAAAGATTGAAAATGCGATTTGCTTGCGCAAAATTGCATTCCCCCTCCCAATTTCACACCAGCTCAATTCCCGCTTCGCGCAACGCCGCGTCGCATTTTCGGAAATGCTTGTAATATAAAAATCGCTCCAAGCCTTTTAGGTTTTCGCCGAAATATGGAAATTCGATTTTTTCATCGGCGGCGGTTTTTTGGATTTGGTAGCTGCCATTGATTCGCCAGCCGTTCAGCGGGCCGAGGCTTATCGCGTCTTTCGGACAATTGAACGAGCATGCCACGCAAAGCGCGCAGTCCGCGCCAAAAATATATTTTTGTTTTTTTTCGTCAAAGCGGATATTTCGCTGCGGACAATTTTTCACGCACGCGCCGCATTGCACGCATTTTTTTTTGTTCACCTTCAAAATGAATTTTCCCTGGAATTTCGCATAAGGCCAAACCATGCGCACAATCGGCACGAACCAATATCGCAGCGGAAAATATTTTACTTTTTTGTGAACGCCGTTTTGAATTTCGCGGACGCAAAGTTTCGCCATCGCGTCGGCGTAAATGAATTCGCTTTTTACCATTTGCGGGCTGTGCCGAAAAATCATATTGTACGGCATCACATAAAGTTGGTCGCACAAAATGTCGTAGCCTTTTTTTTGCAAAAGCGAAATGATTTTCTGCGAAGCGTAATTGTTGAAACTCGTGCCTTCGCCGCCCGTGCGAAAAATGAAGGCTCGTTTTTTTTCTTTTGGATTTTGTGAATCCTGCGAAATTTTCGGAAGCATCTTCGCGAATTTGTAAACAGGCTCAGGCGAATTGAATCCGTAAATCGGAAACGCGATTCCAATCAAATCAAAATCATTCGGGCATGGAATTTTTTCGTTTTCTTCAAACCGATGGATTTTGTAAAGTTCCACGGAATTTTCGCCGAGATTTTCGAAATGCTTTTTGTAAAGCTCCGCGACAAGTTTTGTATTGCCCGTGCCGCTGAAATAATAAACGATAATTTTCATCACAATTTTTCCACCGGCAAAGTCATATCGTCGTCTTCGCTTTCGCTGTACGGATAAACGTTGTCAATTTCGTCCTTGCGATGCGTGTCGTACCAAACTTGCGCGAAGAACGGAATTTTCGCCGCCAATTTGTCGAACTGCCAATTCGGAATTCCTTGGCAACATTCTGGACACCAATGTCCTGCTTTTAAAATCGTGAACGGCGAAGATTCGAAAACGTGCCCATTATGACATTGCCATTTCAGTTTTGTGCGCAAGTCGCCTTTTTGCATTTCGCTCGAAAGAATTTTTCCGCCTCGGAATTCCGCCGCCTGCTTCATTTGTTCCAAATCCAATTCCGAATCTTGAAGAGATTCATCGTAGCCGTGATTCAATTTGAATCGCTCGGCTTTTGATTCGTCTTTTAAATCCGCGAAATCAATTTCGCCGGAAAAAGATTTTCCTTTTGAAAGAATCGGAAATTCATTCCAAGTTTTTGGGAGCGCGTCGTAAGATTCTTGTCCGCCAAAGAAAGCGTCAATTCTGCCTTTTTTGCCAAGCCGAATCCAATTTTGCGGCGCGTTGGAATTTTTCAAAAGGCGTTCGATTGCGAGCTTGCGAATCAATTTGGAAGGAACGAGCCTTCCGAGTTTGTAATACCAAAGCACGCGCGCCATTCGCTTCCAATAATCCGCGCTTGATTCGCGGCGATAGTCCAGCCACTCGTTCAGCAAATGAGAATCCGTGTACCAAACGCCGTGGAAATTTCGCGGAATATTCCAATGCGGCTCGAAAAATTTTTCCGCGCTCGCGCCCATCAAGCCGAATCCTTCGTTGAAAACTTGGTAGCCGATTTCGCGGCAAGAATCGCCGCCGCCGATGTTGTAGTTGTTCTTCCAAAATCCGTCCAGTTTTCCATCGAGATCGCGCTCAACCAAATGTTGGATGCACAAGCCTGAATCGCGGTCGGTAATCCATTCGAGCGGCGCATTCCAAGAAGTGTGGAACATAAGTCCGTCGAATAAATTGTTTATCAAAAAATATTTGTGATAGACGGCGGTTTGTCGCAGCACCACCCAATTCGGCAAGTCGGCTTCCAAAACGTAGCGTTCCGCCGCGAGTTTCGATGTGGAATAATAATCATAAGCGGAAGGCAAAAGCGGATCGCCCATTCTGCACCAAATGTGATGATGATCGCGGTTGCCATAAAGCGCGACTGTGGAAATGTGAACCAATTTTATTTTTTGCGCGCGGCCGCTTTTTTGAATCGCATCGACAATATTTTTTGTGCCGATAAAATTCGTGTTGTAAGTATTTTGCGCATTATGGTCGGATTTGGGCGGAATAACCGCGCCGCAATGCACGACATAATCCGCGCCATCAATCAGTTTCGCAACATCATCGTAATTTTTCAAGTCGCCTTTTATTACCGTGATTCTGCCGCGCCCTTTGCGAAGCAATTTTCTGAAAAAAGCGCGATAGCGTTTTTCCTGCTCGTAGACAAAAAGTTTCAAATCGAATTTTTTTTCCGAATCCAATAAATGCGCGACAACTTCTCCGCCCATCGCTCCAGTCGAGCCAGTGACGGCAACCGTAATTTTTTCTTCAGCCATAAAATAATTATATAGAAAAATCTTGCGCGTGGCAAGCATCGCCGTGCACTTGTTTGTTTTCAAAGTTCATTTTACCAAATGAACCTCCGCAAAGAAATCGCGCCTTCAGGACAAATTTCATGGCAGCAAAAACAATGCAAACATTTTGCGCGCTCCATCATTTTCGCAGTTCCGTTTTTGCCTTGCATCGCGATGATTTTTGCAGGACAAATTTTTTCACAACGCGCGCATTTGACGCATTTTTCGTTTTTAAAATGCGGATTTCTCGTAAGAAAAAATTTCGCGAGCGGCTTTAGCGGCGCAGGAAGCATCGAGCCAAAAATTCCGTTGCTTTTTACAATGCGGAATTTGTCGCAAGCAAGCTCGCTTGAAGCAGCGCCAATCGTCTGGATTTCTTCGGCGGAATCAAGCCAAATTTTTCGCTGCAAAGCATCCTGCAAATAATTTATTTCGCGCGGATTGTAGCCCACCAAACTTGAACAAATCCAATCCAATGCGAGAATGTTGTCAGATGCCGCCAAAAAATTCAATTGAATCGGATCGCCGCTTCCTGGACCTCCTGGGCCGTCCATTCCCATCACAGCATCCATCACGGCGTATTGAGGCTTTGCCACCAAATTCAAATCAACCAAAAATTTTCCAAAATCATCAGGATTTGAAAAACGATAATGGCACTGCGCCTTTTCCAACCCGACCATTAGCCCGAACAAATTTTTCATCGCGCCAGTATATTTCATAAGCTGATGGCTTTTCAATTTCGCGGCGGAAACAATCACATCGGCTTCGGCGAACGCTTCGGCAAATTCAAATTTTTTCGCAAGCGCGCCTTCAAGATTTTCCACGAAAACTTTTCCATAAAAGTCAATCCATTCTCCGCCATTTGAAACAACTTGCTCGAAAGTTCCTGTAGATTTTGCCGCGCTCGTCGAATTGGCGACGGCGGGCGATTCTCCAGCCAAAACTTTTTTCGCGCCTAATTCCACAAACGCTTTCACCAATGCGCCCGTGACGACAGGATTTGTGCAAACGCACGCTTCCACTTTTTTTGGATAAAGAATGTTCGGCTTTATCAAAACCGTTTTTCCGCGAACGTCCGGCGGCGGAACATCCTGCAACATTTTTTTTATCGCAGAGAAAACTTCGTCAAAATTGTACGAAACGCATTTTTGCAACGCAACATTTTTTGTCATAAATTTATTTTATCACGAAATGTCGATT
>CAMWWZ010000011.1 GCA_947178095.1 uncultured Treponema sp. | reverse complement strand
TCACTTCGGGAACTTCGGGCTATCCGAAAATGGTTTTGCACAATTTCCTTTATCCGATCGGGCACATCATCACGGCGAAATATTGGCACTGCGTCGTTGACAATGGCTTGCATCTCACGGTGGCAGAAACCGGCTGGGCAAAATCCACTTGGGGCAAACTTTACGGACAATGGATTTGCGGAACTGCGCTTTTCGTGTATGACATGAACAGCTTCAAGCCGGACAAGATGCTTCAAAAAATTTCGCAATACGGAATCACGACATTCTGCGCGCCGCCCACCGTGTATCGATATTTGATTCGGCAGGATTTGTCCAAATATGACATCGGATGCGTGGCAAGATTTTCCACGGCGGGCGAGGCCTTGAACGGCGAAGTCTACAACAAGTTCATCGAGCAAACCGGAAAGAAAATCTACGAAGGCTACGGCCAAACCGAATCGACGATTATCTGCGGAAATTTCATGGACGCAGTGGTGCGCCCTGGCTCGATGGGTCGCCCCTCCCCGGCTTATGATGTGGAAGTGGTGAACGCAAGCGGAAAGCCAGTTCCGGCGGGCGAGGTCGGCGAGCTTGTCATTCACTTGAAAGACGGCCATCCGTTCGGATTGCTTTCGGGCTATTACCACGACGTCGTTCTCACCGCCAACGCATTCGACATGGGCGTGTACCACACCGGCGACACCGTTTACATGGACAAGGACGGCTATGTTTGGTTCGTGGGACGCAAGGACGACATCATAAAATCTTCCGGCTACAGAATCAGCCCGTTTGAAGTAGAATCGGTTTTGCAGCAGCATCCCGCCGTCATGGAATGCGCCGTCACGGGAATCCCGGACGAAAAGCGCGGCCAAGCCGTCAAAGCGACAATCGTGCTTTCGCCGGGCTTTTCCGCAAGCCACGAATTGGAAGTGGAACTCTTCGACTTTGTGAAGCACGAAACCGCGCTTTACAAATGCCCGCGCATAATCGAATTTGTCGAGGAGCTTCCAAAGACAATCAGCGGAAAAATCCGCCGCGTGGAAATCCGCGAAAAAGACAAAGGCATCGACGTGAAAAACGTCAAGCAGGAATTCTAGAAAATCACCGCATAAAAAAGGCTTGCTTCAAATCGAAGCAAGTCTTTTTGTTCATTATGCGAGTTTTTGGCGAAACAAAAAACTCGGCATTGAAATTGACGACGCTTAATTAGTCGTCAATTTCAATTATTCACTTTATTTTTGCCTTGGAAACGAAGCACGCGATTCCTTCGACAGGATATTTTTTTCGCAACGCTTTCACAAAATCAACGATTTTTTCCGCCTCGTTTTTTTTGCAATAGACGATTATCATTTCGTTCAACTGCGGCCAAATCGCGTCGCCTAATTTTGGCGCGGAAAAGCCCGAGCCAGTCACGGCGGAAATCTTGCTGTAATGCGAGCCAATTTTGTGCTCCTTGAAGCCTTCGAAAATATCTTCTTCCACCGCCTGCGAAAAAATTATTTCCACGCGACGCAGCGAGTCTTTCGATTCTTTTTTCTTTTTCTTTTCTTCTTCGCTCATAAAATTCCTCCTTAAAAAATGAAATTGTAAAATTTCTCGCGACGACTTTACGCCTTTGACTCAAGTTCAAATTTGGCTTGGCGACGCTCGAGTCTTCTTTGAGCACGGCGAGCTTTGTTTGCCGCGCGTCGTTCTTTTCTGCTGTTGAAAATAAAATAAACCGTCGGCATCAAGAACAATGTCATCAGCGAGCCGAACGTCATTCCACCGAACACAGTAAGCGCAATCGGCTGCATTGAAGCAGAGCCTTCGCCCGGAAAGAACGCCATCGGCATAAGCGAAATTACGGTCGTCAAAGTGGACATCAAAATCGGGCGAAGACGGTTTCGCGCCGCCTCGACGCAGGCCTCTTCCAAACCAAGCCCACGCTTTCGCAAAAGGTTCGTGTAGTCCACAAGAACAATTCCATTGTTTACGATTGTTCCGACGAGAACGAGCATACCCATAATCGTGACGACGCTCAATTGATTTCGGCTTATCACATAAATTGCCATAACGCCGATGAAAGAAAGCGGAATCGTGAACAAAACGATAAACGGATCTAGCAACGATTCAAACTGGCTCGCCATTACGACGAAAACCAAAACCGCCGCCATGAGAATTATCATTCCAAAATTCAGGACGGCTTCCATCATGTCTTCAAACGCGCCGCTCATCGAAATCGTTACGTTTTCATCGGCAGGAATATTGTTGTTGATGAGCGTCATCAAGTCTGCCTGAATTTTGTCCAAAGAAACGCCGGCGACAGGCTTTGCCGTAACGTGAATTACGCGCGCCTGATCTTCGCGATAAATTGTAACTGGAGAGAGCGTCTGTTCGTAGTGCGCGAAACTCGAAAGCGGCACGCGCATTCCCTGCGAATTGACGACGGAAATTTGATCGAGGTCGTTCAATTTGGAAGCGTCCTTTTCGGCAAGGCGCACAATCACATCGATGTCGTCGCCATCGCGAGTATAGCGGCTGGCGGTAGTTCCGTTGATTGCGGCATTTATTTCCGCGCCCACGCTGTAAATGTTCAAGCCAAGCTCGTACATGCGCGCGCGGTCCACGATGATTTCCGCCTGCGGAAGGCCGTCCTCTTGATCGCTCGAAACTTCCGTAACGATGTCCGTGGCTTTTTCCTTGAGTAGTTTTTCCACTTGCGCCGCAGTCGAGCGAACCAAATTCAGGTCGTCGCTTTTTATGTCAACGCTGATGTCGTTGTTACCCGCGCTGTTGCTGTTCGATTCAAAGCTCAAATCCGCGCCAGGAAACATGCCAAAATATTTTCGCAATTTCGCCTTGGCAGTTTTTTCGTTGTCATAACCCGGCTGGCGTTTTTTTTCTTCGTAAAGTGCAAAGACGACGCTCGCGCTGTTAGAGCCGTTCGATGCGGCCTGCATTCCTTCTCCGCCCACCATCAAAAGCGAATATTTTACGCCGACCAAATCGCGCATCGCCATTTGCTGCAATTCTTCGGCGGTCTCGCCCGTGATTTCAAGCGGAGTGCCTTTTGGCAATTCCATTTTAATCGTAACGCTGTTCGAAGCGGATTCAGGCATAAAAATTACGCCTGCCAATTTCACCGCGAAAATCGAAAGGACGAACAAAAAAAACAAAGCCAAAATGCAAGTCCATTTGTGATGCAAAACGAACGCCACGCCTTTCGCATAGCCGTTATCCAAATTCGTGAAAAATTTATTGAACGCGCGATTTATGCTTCCTGAAATTCCTGCGGATTGAGATTCGTTGAGTTTGTCGATTTTCAAAATGCTCGAACAAAGCACAGGAACAAGCGCGATGGCAACGACGAGCGAACACATCAAAGAAAATATGATCGTCCATGCGAGGCTGTCGAACATCTGTCCCATGATTCCGAGCTTTTTTCGGAACATAATCATCGGCAAGAAAATACAAACCGAAGTGAGCGTACTCGCCGTAATCGAAGTGACCATTTCCTGCGAACCAAGAACGGCGGCCACTTTCGGCTTTGCGTCGCGCTGGCGGTAACTGTAGATGTTTTCCAAAACTACGATTGAGTTGTCCACCAACATACCGATTCCCAAAAGCAAGCCCGCCATAGAAATCATGTTTATCGTAAGTCCTTTGAAATACATCAAGAAAAGCGTTACCATTACGGAAATCGGAATTGAAAGTCCGATGATAATCGTGCTTTTGAACGAGCGCAAAAATATGAACAAAACGGCGATAGCAAGCAACGCGCCGACAATTACCGAATTCACGACTTCGTTGATTGTCTGTTCGATGATGTCGGTAGTGTTGTAAATTTCGAGAATGTCGATGTCGGAAGGAAGCACTTCGAGAATTTTCGGAATTTCCCTTCGCGCGTTTTTTGCCGCCGTAACAGAATTTTTTCCGCTCTGCTTTTGAACAGTAAGAACGACGCAGGATTCGCCATCAACGCTTGCAAGCGATGATTCGTCCTTGTAGCCTTCGTAAACGTCGGCGACATCGCGCAGCAAAACCGTCTTCAATTCCATGCCAGCGGAAAGTCCGTAAGTGCTTGCCTTGTAACTGATGACGGTGTTCTTCAAATCTTCGATGCTTTGATATTTTCCGCTTGTTTTGATCGTATAGTTCATGTCGCCCGAAGTGATTGTTCCGCCGGAAGACTGAATGTTCTGCGCTCCAATCATCTGCGCCACTTGGCTTATCGAAAGTCCGTAGGCTTCCAAACGATCGCGCGGAATGTCAACGTTGATTGAAGCCTCGCGGCCGCCCATGATATTTGCCGAAGCGATTCCGTCGAGCTGCTCCAATCGCGGCTGAACAACGTCCTCGGCATAGTCGCGCAATTCTTCAGGCGTGCGATTTCCCTTCATCGACAAAACCATAATCGGCATCATCGAAGGATCAAGTTTTATCGTTATCGGCGAATCCGCGTCGTCGGGCAAATACGATCGCACCAAATCTATTTTGTCGCGAATTTCGTTGGCGGCATTGTCAAGGTTCGTTCCGTAATCGAATTCCAAAATCACCATGCTGATTCCGGTGGAAGAACGCGACTGCAATTTTTTCAAGCCGCTC
This sequence comes from uncultured Treponema sp., assembly GCA_947178095.1. GTDB lineage: Bacteria > Spirochaetota > Spirochaetia > Treponematales > Treponemataceae > Treponema_D. Next base: position 41,872 of record CAMWWZ010000011.1, on the reverse strand, counting down.
AATCCGGAAAGCGAACTTTCCAATATGCGCGTCACGCTCTGCTCGATTTCTTCAGGACCAGCGTTGGAATAATTCGTATACACAATCATGTACGGCAAATCCATATCGGGATACATATCGACAGGAAGATTGAACGTACAAAAAACTCCAAGCGCAACCACGACTATAAAAACTAGCAAAGTCGTAACAGGCTTGTTCACACATTTTTCAGAAAATGTCATACTAATCCTCCGTAACTGAAATTATGTTTACGTTCGCGCCGTCGTCCAAAAGATTTTGACCTTTAATTACGATTTCATCGCCGGCAGAAATTCCTTGCGCGATTTCGGTTTTGTTGTCCACGGAAAGTCCGGGCACAATCGAAGTGAGCCGAACTTTCGCGTTTCGGCCGCCCGAGCCTCTTGAATCCACCACGAAAAGATAGGTCTTTCCGCTGCGAGTTACGATCGCATTCGAAGGAACAACAATCGCGTCGCGGATGCTTTCCGTAACAAGTCGGACACGCGCGTACATTCCAACTTTTACGCGCTCGTCGGCTTTTGTCAAACGCAGCTTCACGCTCATCGTGCGGCTTGTCGTGTCCAAAACTGGACTCACTTCAAAAACCTTCGCGACGAATTCGATTCCGGGATAAGCGTCGAATGTCACCACGGCTTCCTGTCCCATTGTTATTCGGCTGATGAATCGTTCGGGAATGCTCACTTTGATTTCCAAATCGTCGGTTTGGGCAATTTGCGCGATCACGCTGCCCTGCGAAACTTGAGTTCCAATCGTTGGCACAAACGAAGTAATTCGCCCGGAAATCGGCGCGCGCACAGGACTCAAACTGTAATTCAAACCAGGAAGGCTCGGATCGACATAAGCGATGGTTTGATTGCGGCTCACCATTTGTCCGACATTCACCATAATGCGCGCAATTTTTCCAGCTGCATCGGGAAGCACCGCAACCGAAGTAACCGAAGCCACATCGCCGCCGAATTCCAAATAGTTGTCCAAATTGCCGGGCTTGGTTTTGTAAGTGTTCACCGCGAAAAGCGTTTCGACTTCGCCCGAATCAACTGCGGCTTGTTTTTTCGCGCAAGACGCAAACGCAAAAACGGCGAGCAACGCAATCGCGAACACCTTGAAATTTTTCGTCATAATTTTCATAGTTTTCATAAGAATCTCCTTCATAATAAAAATTTATTCTTTGTATTCGGACAAATCCGAGTTCAATTCATATTCCAAATCCATCAGCGCGGAAATGTAATTGAACTTTTGGTTCAGCTGCCCGAGCATTGCCTGATTCAATTGCGTCTGCGCGTCGCGCACATCCAGCAATTCCATTCGACCATTGTTGAACGAACTCACCGACATATCGTAAGAACGCCGCGCCAATTCCACGGTGCGTCCCATCGAATCAATTTGCTCGCGCGCTTGATTCAAAGTGTCCACGGCTTTGCGAACTTGCACTTTTTGATTTTCCGTGAGCGTTTCCATCGTAAGGTTGAGTTTCGAAATATTGTCTTTCAAATCCTGCGCCTTTTGACGATTTGCGGACCATGGAAGCATGTTCGTAATATTGAACGCGAGCGTTATCGAAAGCGAGCCTTGGTCGGCAAAATCCAAATCGCCGCTCCACCAAGTGCCGACTGGCTGCCATCCATAGCTCAAAACAAGCGCGGGTGTGTAGCTGCTCAAATTCAACGCCTTGAGATTCATATTCAAAATGTCGATGTTGTTTTGCAAAGACCGCACGTTCAAATTTTGCTCGCCATATTTTTCCAAAAGCTCTTCCGTAGTGACATTCACATATTCAGGCTCAATCGAGCCGCTCAATTCGATTTTCGTTCCCACAGGCATTCCAATCAAAAACGCGAACGTGTCCAATTGCTGATTAAAACTTCGCTCGGCGGTTTCCACTTCGGGACGCTGATTTTCGTAAGTCACTTGCGCGTTAAAAAATTGCAACTGCGGAATGCGCCCGTTGTTGAAATTGACTTGCGCTTGGGCGGCACGTTGACGCGCGTTTTCCAAAGACATTCTCTGGATTTCCAAACTCTCCTGCTGAAGCAAAAGTCCGTAGAACAATTTTTTGATGTTCATAATCGTCTGCTTTTGACTTTGCTCCCAAGTAATTTTGCCGCCTTCATATCCAGCCTTCGCCGCCTTGATGCTGTAGATGTAAGCGAGGCTTAAATTGAGTTGCGCGTTGATATTGCCGACCAAAGCCCAGTGATATTTTTCTTCGGCTTCGAGAATCGATACTTCCGGAAGTGGAACTCCAGGATGAAGTCCTTTAATCATTTGCATAATTTGAGCAGAGCCATTCGCCGATTGTAAAGTCGAATCAATGTCCGTCGTTCGCGCCGCGCTTCCGCTCAAAGTAATTTCAGGCAAAAAAACATTCCACGAATATTTCGCGCTTCGTTCTTTAATCGCCAAATCAATATCGTTGCTTTTCAAATCGCGGCTGTTCTGCAACGCATATTCAACCGCCTGTTCCACGGTGAGCGTGATGACTTCTTCCTGCCCGCCGTCTTGTTGCGCGCTCGCGGCAAAAATCGAAACCATGACAATTGCCAGCGAAGCGATAAAAATTTTCCTCATGCCTTTTCCTCCTTAATTTTATTTAATTATAGATATTATTTTATGCAACTTTTTGTGCCGCATTCTATAAATTCATAAATTTCCGAAACAAAAAAATCGCGCCATTCCGACGGAAAGTCGTGCTTTTTTCCCATAAACAAAAACGAAATCGCCAAAACAGAAACCCATTTTACGAAAATTGCATTCGCATTGCCAAAACCCAAACTAAAATTTGGCGGAAGATTTTCCGAAAGAAACGAAAAAACGCTTTTGTCAATCACTTCGTCATAAACGCACATATCGTGATAAGTAAAAAACGTGTGCATTAAAATAATTTGCGGACGCTCGGAAAAATAATTCACTTCGCTGCAAAGCAAAATGTAAAACATTTCGTCAAAGTTTTCGGCGAACGCGCATTTTTCTTGCAAGATTTCGGCGAAAAATTCCATTTCCTGCCGCAACATATTTTTCATATAATCCATCTTGCCAGAAAAAAAAGTGTACATCGAACTTTTCGCCATTCCAAGTTCATTTGCGATTTCTTCAACGGTAACATTCATTCCGGAATTTTTTTGAATCGCTTTGAGGAACGCCTCAAAAAAGCGATCGGGTTTTTCGTCCTTTCCAAATTTCATTTTGCAAAACGCATTCAATTCCTTGCGCTTTTCGGCAGAAATCGGATTTCTTTTTTTTCCCAATCCTTCGAAAATTATTTTGGCGATGCTCATGCGGAAATCCGTTTGCCCCCCCCCGTCCACAATTTCCTTTTTTTCCAAAGCGCGCGTAACTTCCGCCCAAAAATTCAAAATGGTAATTTCAACATAAAGCGGAAGCGTCCTTTCGCGCAGCAAATTATTCTTGTCTTTAAAAGAATTTTTTTTGAAAAACGGAATTTTGTTGAGCGTGAGAATTTCATAAAGTCGCGCAGTCATTTTTTTATCGCAAAGCAAAGTCTGAATGTAATACTCGATGTAGCCGGGATGTTCTTTGTCAAATTCAAAAACATAGTCCACCGCTTTATAAGTTGCGTCAAAAGTGTGCTTTCCATTTTCGCCAGCGATTTTTTTCGCAAGAATTTCAAACGCCTCGAAAAAGCGTTCGTTCATCGTGGAAAAAAGTTCCGCCTTGTTTTTAAAATGCCTGAAAATCGCAGTCTTCGTAATTTCGGAAGTTCGCGCGATGTCGCTCAAAGAAACATCTTTAAAAAGCATTCTTCGATACATCAAAAACGCGGATGAAATTATTCTTTCTTTCGTATTGATTTGTCTAGGCATAATCTTCAAGTTACCGAACATTCGGTAACTATACTATATCGATTTCGCCAAAAAGTGTCAACACATTTTTTGGCACATTCGAAAAAATAATCGCACCTGTTTCACGCGCCCTTGAAAAAAAAACGTTTTTTTGCTAAAATATTTTCATGCATTTTGTTGCGGTCTTGCTTCAATTAATGGGAAGCCTCGCGTTCCTTTTGTATGGAATGAAATTGATGAGCGACGGCGTGCAAAAGAGCGCGGGCGAAAAACTCCAACGCGCGCTTTCTGCCATGACGGGCAACCGCTTCAAAGCCTTGCTCACCGGCGCGTTCATTACGATGATAATCCAATCGTCGGGCGCGACAACCGTGATGGTCGTAACTTTCGTGAACGCCGGGCTTCTTACGCTCAAGCAATCCGTGGGCGTGATTTTCGGCGCGAACATCGGAACGACTGTCACCGCATGGATTGTTTCGATTTTCGGATTCAATTTCAAAATATCAAGTTTCGCGTTTCCGATTTTCGGAATCGGATTTTTTCTCACGCTCACAAAACGCAATCTCAACAAAAACATCGGCGAAGCCTTGATGGGATTTGGCTTGCTTTTCATCGGACTTGAAATGCTCAGCGAAGCGCTTTCGTTCAAGCCGGAACAATTGGCGCGATTCAAATGGTGCTCGCAAATGCAGTGCTTCGGCGCGCTTTCAATTTTGATCGCATTCGTCATCGGCATTCTCATCACTGCGATGATGCATTCTTCGAGCGCGTTCAGCGCAATCGTCATCACGCTCGCATACAACGGAATCGTAAATTGGGAATTCGCGGCGGCACTCACTCTCGGAAGCGGAATCGGCTCCACAGTGGACGCTGTGCTCGCCGCGCTCAACGGAAGCACGAACGCAAAACGCGCGGCATTGATTCACGTTTTGTTCAATGTCATGGGAACGATTGTCGCGCTGATTTTTTTCCATCCTTTCCTCTCGTTCGTGGAATTTCTCACGCCGAAAAATGCGAACATTGCAATTCGAATTTCAATTTTGCACACGGCATTTAAAACAATTTCCACGATTTTGTTCCTGCCTTTCACAAATCAAATCGTGGCGATTTCGGAAAAAATCATCAAGGAAAATGCGAAAGACAAAAACAGTTTTTACAGGCTCGATTATGTGGAAAGCGCGCTTGGAAAAGAAAACGTCGGCGCGTACATTGTTCGCGCGGAAAAGGAAATCGCGAACCTCACGGATTTGGCCACGGAAATGTTCGACAGAATTCAAATCGGCTTAAAAAAGCGCGACCAAAAATTCATCGACGAGCATCTCGAGCAAATCGAACGCGCGGAAAATTATGCCGACCAAATGCACGAGCAACTTTCGCGATACATAGTTCACATCGAGCATCTTGCCGTAAACGAAAAGCAGCTCAACAATCTTTCGATTATGCTTTCGATTATCGGCGAATTGGAAAGCATGACCGACGAATGTTTGAGCATCGGACTTTTGCTGAAACGTTCCATCGAAAAAAATATGCAATTCGAAACCGAGGACACCGACCGCCTTATTCCTTATGTCGAACTCGTTCGGCAATTTTTGCAATTCATTCACATCAACATTAACAAACATTTGGACGCGAAAAAACTTGAAATGGCAAAAGAGCTGGAAGATCAAATCGATTTGTTCCGAAAGAATTTGAAACGAATCGCGCGAAAGCGTTTGGAAAAAGGCGCGGACGTAAAATCGGAATTGCTTTACATCGACCTTGTTCGGCAAATCGAAAAAATCGGCGACAGGGCGTTCGGAATCGCGGAGGCTCTCGGACAAACCGCCTAATTTTCGGCTTCGACCAAAAGCGCAAATTTTTTCAAGAACGCGCGACGACGACGCGCTTTTGTCCTTCCAAGTCGCGCACGATTTCCACGCCGTGAAAATTGTGAAGCCGCAAAAAATCGGCGGCGGCATCCGCGTTGTATTCGCCTGTTTCCATCAAAAAAATTCCGTTCGGCGAAAGATGATTTTTCGCTTCGAGCACAAGCCTCCGCGCCACTTCAAGTCCGTCATTCGTTCCGCTGAAATCACCGTTCGAAAAAATGTCGCCGTCCAAAGCCAAAAGCGGCTCGCCTCGCCCGTCCGCCAAAAGCGCGCGCGCTTCTTCGTGCGGAACATAAGGCGGATTCGCCAAAATCACATCGAACGAAAACGGCACGGCTTCGAACAAATTGCTTTGGATAAATTTCACGCGCGAAATTTCCGCACCGCGCAAAAGCGTCTCGGCATTTTTTTTCGCAACGTCCAACGCGCCTCGGCTTATATCCACCAACGTAAATGTCGGCAAGCGTTCAAACGGCACGCGCTCATCGTCCGCGAGCGTTCGCAAAACGCTTAACGCAACGCAGCCGCTTCCTGCGCACATGTCGCAAACGGTGAGAATAGAATTTTTATTCGCGGAAATTTTTTCGGAAATAATTTCGACGGCGCGCGCAACAAGAATTTCCGTGTCCGGTTTGGGAAGCAAAACATTTTGATTGACAAAAAAATCGTATCCGAAAAATTCTTTTTTTCCGACAATGTACGCCACCGCCAAACCTTGCTCTCGCGCGCGCGTCCATTCGGCGATTTTTTTTTCCTGCGATTCTTCGAGCGCGAGATTTTTATTCATCAAAATGAAAGTTTTGTCTTTGTCCAAAATTTCCTGCAAAAAAATTTCGGCATCCAAAAAAGGCGTTTGCGAAATTTTTTCTATTTTTTTCATGATGAATTTTTTCGCTTCAAAAATCGTCATTATTGCAATTTTTTTTTCGGACAATTAAGAAAAAAAGCGAAAGCGCGCGCTAAAGTTCGCTCACGTCGGCTTTGAGCTGCTCTTCCTTCGCGTACACGTTGAGCGCGTCGAGCATTTCGTCCATCGCGCCGCCCATAAATCCAGGCAAATTGTGCAACGACAAATTTATGCGATGGTCGGTGACGCGATCTTGCGGAAAATTGTAAGTGCGAATTTTTTCACTTCGCGCGCCCGAGCCGACCATGCTTTTTCTCGCGTCGGCGCGTTCGGCCTGCCGCTTGCTTTCTTCCAAATCAAAAAGCCGCGCGCGCAAAACTCGCCACGCCTTTGCCTTATTTTTTATTTGGCTTTTTTCGTCCTGCTGAATTACGACGATTCCAGTTGGAATGTGAGTGAGCCGCACGGCGGAATCCGTCGTGTTGACGCACTGTCCGCCAGGGCCTCCCGCCCGCATCACGTCCACGCGAACATCTTCCGGCTTGATGTCAATTTCGGTTTCCTCGGCTTCCGGCAAAACCGCCACAGTCGCGGTGGAAGTTTGAAGGCGGCCTTGAGATTCAGTTTGCGGAACTCGCTGAACTCGATGAACGCCGCTTTCCCAGCGCAAAGTTCCGTAGACAAATTTTCCGCTGATCGAAGTGACGATTTTATTGAAGCCGCCCACTTCCGTTTCCTGCGCTTCCATCGTTTCGGTTTTCCAGCCTTTGCGTTCGGCAAGATGAACATACATTTCCCAAAGGTCGCGCACAAAAAGCGTCGCTTCGTCGCCGCCAGCCGCCGAACGAATTTCCAAAATTATATTTTTTTCATCAAGCGGATCAGGCGGGATAAGTTTCATTTTTATTTGCTCTTCCAACTGCGGCTGGCGTTCTTCCAGCGTGCGCAATTCTTCGCGAGCCATTTCCTTCATTTCAACATCGTCTTCTTCGGTGATTAAAATTTTCGCCTCGCTGATTCCAGAAAGCAATTTTTTGTATTCGTCATAAAGCGCGCAAACTTCGCCCAAATAATTATTTTCGCGCATCACTTCTTTATATCGTGTTTGGTCTTTCACCAAATTCGCGTCCATAATTTGTTCTTTCACAATTTCGTATCGAGCGGCGCAACTTTCAAGTTTTTTCAACAAATCCATAGAAAAATATTTTAGCATTTTCGCTAGATTTTTTCAATGGGATTTGTTATGATAAATTATGAATTCTTCAGACGAAAAAAACGAAAATGGCGCGCGCGCAAAAAGCGGAGTCGTCGCAATCATCGGGCGGCCAAGCGCGGGAAAATCAACTTTTTTGAATTCGGTTTGCAAACAAAACGTTTCGATTGTTTCGCCGATGCCGCAGACCACGCGAAATTCAATTCGCGGAATTGTGAACGAAGCGCAAGGGCAAATCGTTTTCATCGACACGCCCGGCTATCATCAGAGCGAAAAAAAATTGAATTTGAAATTGCAGGAAAACGCGAAGTCCGCGCTTGACGGATGCGATGCGGTTTTGTATTTGATCGACGCGAGCCGCGCTCCGGGCGAAGAAGAAAAATTGACTTCGGATTTGCTGAAAAAATTTTCGCAAAAAATTGTCGTCGCAATAAACAAAGTCGATTTGACGAACGCGGATTCGCAAAAAGCCGCCGACTTCGCAAAAAGCGAATTTCCTGAAATTCCCGAAAATCGAATCGTAAAAATTTCTGCAAAAAAATCAAGCGGACTTGACGCGGCGCTCGCAGCGATTTTTGAAATTCTTCCTGAAGGCGAAAAACTTTATCCCGAAGATTTTTACACCGACCAAGAAGTGGGATTTCGGATTTCTGAAATAATTCGTGGCGAAGCGATAAATCGGCTCGAGCAAGAAATTCCGCATGCAATTTACGTTGAGATTGCTGACATGGAATTCAAGAACGATGGAAAAAAATTGTGGGTGCGCGCGTTTTTGTGCGTGGAACGCGAAAGCCAAAAAGGAATCGTCATCGGAAAAGGTGCGGCGATGATAAAAACAATCCGCCTTGAATCGCTGAAAAAATTGGGCGAAATTTTCGACTATAAAATCGATTTGGATTTGAGCGTAAAAGTTGACAAAAATTGGCGGCAGCGCGACAAAACGCTTGGAAAGATTTTAGGATAAAAAAACAAAATCGAAGCACGCACAAAAAATGTGCTTGGATTTAATTTGTGTTTGCAAATTTTTTGTGCAAACACAAATCTTGTCGAAAAGCCATGCACAACTTTGCGCGGCTTTGAAAAAAAGCAAAATCGCGTCAATATTCAAATTCCGGTTCGGAAAAAAATTCCATTTGCTCGCCTGTGGCAGGATGCGCAAAACTCAAATACGAAGCATGCAATAAAAGCCGCCCGCTTTGCGCTTTTTCTTTGCCATAAAGATTGTCGCCCACAATCGGCGTGTTCAATCCAAGCGGGCTTGCGGCGGCAAATCGCAATTGGTGCGTGCGGCCAGTGAGCGGTTCAAAGCACACGGTGGTAACGGTGCGCCCGTTCTTTCCTTGTGCGCCGCGCATATTCCAAATGCGCTCGCGCTTCCACAAAGTGATTGCAAGCTTTCCGTGCGTGTCGTCGTGAATTTGATGCGGGCGATTTTCGATGTCCACGCGGTGGCGGATTTCCAAGCGGCCGCTTTTTGTCGCGCGAGTAATTCCAAGTTTTTCATTTTGCAAAATTCCATCCAAAACTGCGATGTATTTTTTCCGAACTTTGCCGAGCGCAAATTGTTCCGAAAGATTTTTGTGGCTTTGCGAATCGAACGCCAAAACCATAAGCCCGCTTGTGTCCATATCGAGGCGATGCACGGAAGGCTGCGCGATTGTTTTCGGGAAAAGTCGCTGCATTCGCCGCACAACGCAAACTTGTTTTTCCGCGCCCCTCCCCGGAACAGAAAGCAAGCCGCTCGGTTTTTCCACGACCAAAATATTTTTGTCGCGATAAATTATTTTTAATCCCAAAATCAAAGGCAAAATTATTCCGCATTTTTCATCGCAAGGATTTTTAAAATTCGCGTTATCGGCATTATCGAATTTTTGCGCATCTGTTCCATTCCAATAAAATTCCTCAAGGCTGAACGGAAGCAATTTTTTTTCGAAAGCGTAGCTCAGCAATTTCGGCGCGCAACAATCGCCAGTTCCTGTTGGAATTAAAAAAGTACGTTTTTCATCGCGCTCGTTTTTTTCATGATTTTCATTTTGTGCAGAATTTTCTTCGTGCCGAAAACTTGCGTACAATTTTTCTTTTATTATGTCGTTGAAATTTCGCGCGATTCCGTCGGCACAAAAAAAATTGTAAAGAGAATAAATGCGCCGCAAAGTTTCGTTGCAAAGTTTTATTCGCAATTTTTTTCGCGCGGATTTTTGTTCGGAAGTTTCGCCTGCTGGCGCGACGGAAAGTTCGTGAATTTTTTTGTCGTTGATTGAAATTGCCGCGTTGTATTTTTCTTCATCGAAAAGTGGCGGAACAAAACCTTCGATGTTCCATTTGCCGCCGAGCGATCCGGAAAAAGCGCGAAGCACGACTTGCTCGCCATTTTCATCAAGGCAAACAAGCGCGCCGAACATTCCTTTGAAAAAATAAAATTCCGAATTTCCGCAAAGCGATTTTTTTTGTTCAAGCTCGCGAATCATTTCAAGGCAAATTTTTTTCGCGGCATTTTTGTCAAACGGAGGAAACACAGTCGCTTATTTTGCTTTGCTGTTCGGTGCGCGTTGAATCGTTTTGCCTTTTTCGTCCGTCACAAAAACGATCGGCTTTTTGCGCGTGAAAAATCCATTTTCCACCACGCCAGTTATCGCATTGATTTTCTTTTCCATCGCGGCGGGATCAACGCTTTTTTTCCAAAGAACATCGAGCAATTGATTTCCGTTGTCCGTGATGACAGGTCCTGCTTTTCTGATTCCTTGGCGCAAAACGCATTCGCCGCCGAGCTTTGCAATTGCGTTGATGACAGGCACTCGCGCTTCTTCGAGAATTTCTACGGGGAGGGGAAATTTCGTTCCGAGCGTTTTCACGACTTTCGACGAATCCGCTATGACAATAAAAATTTTTGAATTGTACGCAACGATTTTTTCACGGAACAACGCCGCGCCGCCGCCTTTTATGACGCTGTTGTCAGGCGCGATTTCGTCCGCGCCGTCAATCGCCAAATCCAACTTTCCGCCAATCGCGCGATCGTTCATCGAATAAACAGGAATGCCCAAGTCGGCGCAAAGATTCGCGGTTTGAAAACTCGTTACCACGGCGAGCACATTTTTCAAAGTGCCGTCGGCGATTCGTTCGGCGAGCCTTCGCACGGCGGGCATCGCAGTTGAGCCAGTTCCAAGCCCGATTTTCATTCCGCTGAAAATTTTTTTCTGTTCGATGAGCGAATCAATCGCAGTCCGCGCCACGAGTTCTTTCTGTTCTTGCTGACTAAGCATATTCAACTCCTGTGAAAATTTTGAATTGCTCGTATGCCTGATATTTTAGCATTTCGCTGCCATTACAAACTTTGCAGCCCGCCATCATCGCGCGTTGCATAATCGGCGTAACTTCGGGCGTATAAACAATGTCGAACAAAATTTCTTTTCCGCTGAATTTGTAAAAATAAATCGGATCGTTTTGCACGTTGCTCATTTCCGTGGAATTCATTCCCACCGAAGTCGTTTGAATTATCAAATCGGAATATTTTTTCAGTTTGCCGATTGAATCCGCAGTGAGCGACGCCGATTCAAAGTCGAACACATCCGCCACTTGCTCCGCGCGGGAAAGCGTCCGATTGAAGACGCACGCCTTGCCGCCCAAAGTTTTTATCGCGCAGGCAATCGCACGAGAAGCCCCCCCCGCTCCGATAATCGCGACTTTTTTGCGGCGCAAATTTTTCAATCCAGTAAATTCCAAAAGTGCCTTTGCGAATCCGGAAAAGTCGGTATTGTAGCCGTTCCACTTTCCGTTTTTCCGCGCAATTGTATTGCACGCGCCAATTTCCTTGACATGCTCGTCCACTTCAAACAAATCGCTCACGACAGTTTCTTTGTGCGGCACGGTCACGGAAAGTCCGCGCATTCCAATTTCGTTCGCAAATTCGATTGTCTGATGAATGTCCGCAGAAGGGAGGGGTATATAAACTGCGTTCATCGAATGTTTTTTGTAGCCCGCGTTGTGCAATTTCGGGCTGTCGGTTTTTTCGAGCGGCCATCCAGTTACGCCGAAAATTTCCGTGTGCTCGTCCAACTTTCTAAAACTATACATTTGGTCAAGCATGAGCGGATCGATGTGCCCGATGTTTTTTAGCGAATTTTCGCCGTCGGCCGCAGAAGTATAAGTGAGAAAAGAATGCGTTTTGTACGAGAGAATTCTCGAAGCCACTCCCATAGGTCCCATCGCGCACAAAATGTGTTCGTATTTTGTGAAATCGCGCGTTTCATAAAAAAGATTTTTCACGTCATCCAAAGTCTTCGGCATAAACGCGATTTTCGGAATTTCATAGCCAGTGCGCCGCATTTCATCGCAACGTTTAATGATGTCTCTCACAGGCCCATTCATATTGTGATAACTTCGAATGATTTTCGTTCCAAACGCCATCGCCGCATCCTGCAAACTTGAAACAAAAAAATCGTTTTCAAAATCGACATATTGAAAATTATTTTCCTGATGCTGATCGTCGGCAAAAGCCATCGCCCGCGCGAAAAGCATCGCCCTTGAACTTTCGCCGGCAACATATTTTCCGCCGTCGGCAAAACGACGAATCGTCAATATGCAAGGAATTTTTGCGAGGCTTGGAAATTTTCTGACATGAAGCGACTCATTATCTTCGAGAAAATCCGCACGAAGTTCCACAAGGTCGATGCAATTGCGATAACGTTCCACGAGTGCGAGATTTTTTTCGATTGTACTTTCAGTAAGTGTGAGACAAACTTTTGTGGTCTGCATTATTGAACCGTAAAACGCTCCTTTTCCTGATTTACTACGCTGAGCACCAAAACCGTTCCATGCGGCACAGAATAAGGCACTGTAATTTCTCCTCCGATATGATTGAACGAAGCCACAGTATATGCCGCGCCTTCGGGAGGAATCGCATCAAGTTTTACGGGAACGGCGATTGGATAGCGCGAAATTTCCGCAGAAAAAATTCCGTGGCTTGAATTCGCCAAACTGTCCATTTTCATTCCCGCAACTTCCGTCTCATCGCGTCCACGAACATTTTTTTCAATCACAGTGTCTCCCGAATAAAGCGTGCCCAAAGCTGGAAGCGCGATGTCCAAAGTTATGCGAGAAAATTCTTCCACTTCTCTGTCCGCCTCGAACGATTGCTTTGTTACAGTTCCTGCAATTTCGTCCGCGCCCGCAGCATGGCTTTGAAAATCAAAAAGCAAATTAAGTTTGCCCATTTCTTCCGAAATCTGCGCAATCGTGTTTCCCAAAAAATTCGGAACTTTTACGAGCGGCTCGGACGGGCCTTTTGAAACGACAAAATGCAATTCCACGCCTTGCGTTATCGGCGTGCCTTCCGCAGGATCTTGTTCCAAAATCGTGCCAATTGGCGATGAATCAAGTTTGAAAATCGGCTCGACAATTGTAATGGGAGGGGTATCGACTCCGCCGTAAAGCGTGTCCAATTTAGTCTTGAGCGCGTCAAGATTCGTGCCGACATAATTTTCCACATGGTCGATTACCACGCCTCGACTGACTACAAGCGTAATTCTGCGGCCGGCTTTGACGATGCTTCCCGCGCTCGGCGACTGCGAAAGCACTTGCCCTGCCTCGCCGGGCAAATCGCTGTAACGCAATTGAAGCTTCGGATACAATTCTTTTTCCTGCATTTCCAAAAGCGCGCGCGTGAGGCTTTTTCCAGTAACGTCCGGAACCAAAACTTGCTCGTAGCCTTTATTGGCAAAAAAGAAAACGGCAAGCGCGGCGATGAACATCAATACAAACGCCATGATTGTATATACGATAAATGACGGCGTGCTTTTCTGCAATTCGCCTTGCATTTCGTTGAATGAAAATCCAAACTTTTTCTTTTCGTGTTCCATATTTTCCTCAATTGCAAAAACTTGTTTGCCGATTAATTTATCTTCCACCGAAAAATTTCAGCACAAAAATGTGCCTAAAAAATTTCGCTCGCCGTTCATAAAATCCTTGTAGTTCATCGCCTTTCGTTGCTGACGCTGAAGTTCAATCAAGCACAAAATGCTTTCTTTACATTTTACTAGAATTCCAGTCCTTTTGTCAAACGAAATCACAGTGCCATTTTTCATTTCGGAAAAATTTTCAGGCAAAGCGATTTTTTTATTTTCAATTTCATTTTTGTTGAACGGAACGCATTTCAAGATTTTCAAAGTTTCGCCTTCCGCAGAAGCGATTCGAGTGAACGCGCCGCCTTCGTTCGTGTACGCGCGGACAAACGCAGAAATTTTTTGCGCGCATTCGTTCCAATTTATCAAAGTGTCTTCGCGCGAAATTATTTTCGTGTACGAAGCCTCGCCTTGTTGCGCCGCGCCTTGCGGCATTTTTCCAAGCCGCGCGCATTCTCGCAAAACGCCGTCGATCAAATCCGCTCCAATCGTCGCGCTTTTTTCCAAAAGAGAATCGGCGGTTTCGGTAAAATCAAGCGCGATTTTTTCTTGCGCCAAAATTTCGCCTTCGTCCATTCCGAGCGAAAGCGTTTGAACAGTAACGGCCGTTTCTTTGTCCATGTTCAAAATCGCCGCAGGAATCGGCGTTGGACCTCGATATTTCGGCAAAAGCGATGGATGCAAATTCATTCCGCCGATTTTAAAAAGCGAAAGGAATTTCGGACCGAAAATTTTTCCGTAGGCAAAGCAAACCAAAATGTCGAAATCGAGCGCGGCAATAATTTCGCGAAAATCCGCGTCCAATTTTTGCGCCGCGTAAACTGGAATATTTTTTTCCTGCGCGAACGCTCCCACCGCAGTCGGAAGCAAATCTTTTTTTCGTCCTTTCGCGCTCGGCGGATTTGTGAGAACGCCCGCAATTTCGTAAACGCCTTGAGAACGCTCGAGCAGAATTTCCAAAGTCCGCGCGGACGCTTCCGGGCTTCCAGCATAAAGAATTTTTAGCGTTCGATTTTTTTCGGAATTTTTTTTGCAAATTTCATTTTGCATTTTTCTTGGCTCCCTTGGCGGCTTTTTTTGCGGCGATTCGTTTTTCCTTCGCCTCGCGTTCGGCGGCTTTTTGCAATGCGCGTTCCGCGCGACGCGCGAATTTTTCACGAGTTTCTTTTGCGAACCCGGCATCGCCACGATCGATGAAAACAATTCCGTCAAGATGATCGTTTTCATGCTGAATCACTCGCGCCAAAAGTCCATCGGCTTCAAGCACAAAATTTTTTCCATTCAAATCCTGCGCTTGAACTGTAACTTTGGAAGGGCGCATTATTTCTTCGTAAGTTTGCGGAACTGAAAGGCAGCCTTCTTCATAAGGAACGCTGTCGCTGGAAGTGCGCACGATTTGCGGATTTATGAAAACGCGCCTTATGTCGTCGTCCGCAATCACAACGAACATTCTGCGGCTTTGTCCAATTTGCGGGCACGCCAAACCAACTCCATTCGCGCTTATCATTGTTTCGAACATTTCGTCGGCAAGTTTTTTCAAATCGTCGTTGATTTCTTCTTGCGGAATCGGAAGAGCTTTTTTCGCGAGAACTTCTTCGCCCAATTTGTAAATTTTCATAAATCACCTCAATGCATTAAAATTTCACTTCAACCTGAATCGCGCGGCGCGAGCATGTCCTGCAAGTCCTTCGGTGTCTCCCAAAATTCCTGCGGCGTTCGCGCTGGCAATCACGCCTTTTTTTCCGTTCGCCGTTCGCAAAGTTGTTACTGTCTTCAAAAAACAACGCACGCTCAAGCCGCCAGTAAATCTTGCCGAGCCACCAGTGGGAAGCGTATGATTCAAGCCTGCCGCATAATCGCCGAAAACTTCCGCCGCGCCGTGGCCGACGAAAAGCGAGCCATAATTGTGGACGAGCGATTTTATTTTTTCCAAATCCGCGCCTTCGTCCAACGCGAGTTCCAAATGCTCAGGCGATTTTTTGTTCGCGATTTGCGCGGCTTCTTCGAGCGACTTTGCCACGATTATCATTCCGCAATTTTCTATGCTTTCGCGCGCAATTTTTTTCGTCGGCAAATCTTCAAGTTGAACTTCAATTTCCGCCTGAACTTTTTTCGCAAAATCAAAATCGTCCGTCGCCAAAATCGGCTGCGCCACAACATCGTGTTCGGCCTGCGCAAGCAAGTCCGCCGCCACCCATTGCGCGTTCGCATTTTTGTCCGCGATGATGAAAACTTCGCTCGGACCTGCGAGCATATCAATGCCGACCATGCCGTAAACAAGACGCTTCGCTTCGGCGACGAATTTATTTCCAGGTCCGACAATCACATCGCATTTTGGAATGGATTGCGTTCCGAACGCCATCGCCGCAATCGCTTGCGCTCCGCCACACGCAAAAACTTTTTTCGCGCCACAAATATAAGCCGCCGCCATTATTTTTTCGTCGGCATAAGGCTGCGCCGATTTTTTTTCGTCAGGATGCAGACGAGGCGGCGTGCACATCACGACTTCTTTCACACCAGCGGCGATTGCCGGAGTGACCGTCATAATCACCGTGGAAACGAGCGGAAATCTTCCTGCCGGAACATAAACGCCCGCGCGTTCGACGGGAATATTTTTTTGTCCCGTAAAAAGTCCTTCTTCCAATTCGATTTCAAAATCGGAAAAACATTCGCGCTGCTTTTTTGCAAAACGCAAAGCCAAATCTTGCGAGTAAACGAGCGAATCATAAAGCGCGGGATTTTCTTCTTGCATTTTTTTTGCCGCGCGTTCGAAACGCGAATATTCTATTTCGAATTTTTGGGGCGAACAAACGTCAAACTTAGCGCCATATTCGCGCAACGCTTCGTCGCCAGAATTTTTCACGTCCGCCAAAATCGTTTTTACAATTTCAAGCGAATCGGCAAAATCGCGTCCTTCGAAAAATTTTTGTTCAATATTTTTGGTTTCTACAATTTTTATCATAATTTTTAAACCTCATATTACCAACAAGCCTTGCGCTCGTTTCGGCAAAATTCGCGTTCGTCCGAAAATTTATTTTTTGTGCCGTCTGTCCAATTCGGCAAGAACGTCGCTCCAAGAAACATTTTCTTTTTGCAACAAAACGCTTACAAAATAAATCAAGTCGGCGGCTTCCCAAACAACTTCGTCGAATCCTTGCGCCTCGCAAAGTTCCGCGCTTTCTTCGGAAATTTTTTCGCGGACTCGTTTTGCGTCGAGCGTGGCAGTGTACGAACCAGGCGCAGGATTTGCAAATCTGTCGCGAATCGTTTCATAAAGCCGCTCAAGGCTTGAAGCCTCGTCCGCCTCGGAAGAAAAGCATGTGAAACTTCCCGTATGGCAAACCGGCCCATGCGGAACGACGGTTGCCAAAACAGTGTCGCGGTCGCAATCGGCGCGGAGTTTTTTCACTTCCAAAAAATGCCCGCTCGTCTCGCCTTTTGTCCAAAGCGTTTTTCGCGTCCTGCTAAAAAATGTGAGGCGTTTCGTTTCGAAAGTTTTTTCAAGCGCGGCGCGATTCGCGTAACCGAGCATCAAAACTTCTCCGCGCTCTTTCTGCGCAATCACGGGAACAAGTTCTCCGCATTTTTTCCAATCCAAGCATTCCACAAAAGATTGCGCGAGCGAAACTTTTTTTGTGTAGAGAGCCATTCCAAGCTGAACGTCGCATCCGATTTTTTCAAGCTCAGAAATTTCTTCCACCGAAGAAACGCCGCCAGCCGCCACCACTCGGCACGAAACTGCATCGCGCAATTTTTTTACGAGCGTCATATCCGTGCCTTGCATGCAGCCTTCTTTTTCCACGCAAGTGAAAAGCAATTCCGAACAATATTTTTCTGCGGCGCACGCGGCTTCCGTCAAAGGCACTTGAAGCGTTTCCGTCCAGCCTTTTACGGCGATGTTTCCGTTGATCGAATCCACGGAAATTATGACGCGCTGCTTTCCGATGGCGGCCACAAGTTCTTCCAAAAATTCGGTGTTCAAAATTTCGCCGCCGGATTTCGCATCGCTTTTAAATGCCGCGCTTCCGACAATTACTTTTTCCGCGCCAAGCGAAATCAATTCTTTTGCGCGCTTCACCGAACGCACTCCGCCGCCCGTGCGAACATTGCCCTTCCGCAAAAGTTTTTTCAAAATCGGAGTGTTCGCGGTGTCGCCTTTCAAATCAGTTTTTCCCATCGCGGCATCCAAATCTATCACTGCGACTTCGCCATAAAAATTGAATTCGTCTATCAAAGCCTCGGCATCATCGCGCTCGAGAATCAAATCCTTTCCGTTCTTAAGCTGAACGACGCGCCCACCTTTCAAATCAATCGAAGAAATTACCATAAATTTATTTTAACGAAAATCGCGCAACAAAGCAAGCGGATTTTAAAATGCTTCGCAGTTAATATTCACAAAAAAGCAAGAAAATTTGCACAGAGAAATTTAGCGCGACAAGACAACATCGAAACGCATTGCGTTTTTAACAAGCTTTCTTCGAAAACTCACAAGCGTTTTAATCCCTGTTCCAGTTTCCGCGCTCAGGATAGTACGCCCAAATGCAAGCGTGATCGAACTGCTCGTAGCGACCCTCAAAATCAGTCGCGGCATATATCGCAGTTTCTATTTCGCTTTTTCCAGGCTCTATGACCAAAAGCTCGTTCACTTCGTAGCCGTTGCTCATTATCGCTGCGGCGTTTGTTTCAAAACTTTTTTCGTCGCCAACGCTTCCATCTTCATTCAAACTATAATGTTCTATGCCGCTGCTTGTTCCCACAAGGATGAAATCTTTTGTCACCGCAAGAGAATAAATGTAATCGCCAGCATTTCTCTTACCTTCCACTGCGCCGTCCCAATGCAAAGTTCCTTTGTTTGACCAATATCGAATTGTAGCAGGCGAATCATTCGTTTCGTTGGTGCATGAAGCCGAGCCATAATGTGTGTCTGAGACGGCCGCAAATTTAACTTCGCCATTTACATAAGCGCAAGAAGCCGCATTATTTGCCAATGCTTCCGCGGTTGGTTCCGCACTTCCATTTAACTTGTAGCCAGTTCCATTGTAATTAAAGAAAGCTTGTCGATTTTCATTCGCAATTGTATTCGTGCAAAAAAAGAAAAGCGAGGGATTGTCATCTCCAGTTTTGTTCTTATCTGTTTTAATATCGAACGGAACTTTTTCCCAAGATTTGCCGCCGTCCGCGCTGGCGTAAATCGCGCGTTCGTTCCAACGATTTTGACCTTTGTTCGTGTTTTCTTCCCAAGTGGCGGTGAATGCGTAAACATTGTCGGAATCAGCCGCCAACGCCATTATGGTGAGTTTGTCGCTTGAGCCGATATCCTTGTTTGAGCACACTTCTTTCCAGCCGCCATAAGAATGGTCGGAAGTTTTTCCAGAATTTTCTTTGCGGAAAATTTTCCCGCCATTTGTTATGTACAAATATTCTCCGCCTTCGCTTGAAACTCGTATGATTGAACGGACTATTCCTTCGACAGAGCTGTCTTCTAGCGTAACTTCTTTTCTGATATTTGAGTAAATGACATCTTGACAACTTGAAAAAGCGAAAATCGCAAAAATCATAGCCGAGGCGAAAAATGCTTTTTTCGAAAATCCTGACAAATTCATTTCTTTCGCCTCCTTAAAAATGATATTTCATTCCGGCAGAAACCGAAACGATGTTGAGATAATCGTTGTTTTCGGGATTCTTTACATACCATTGCGGCATATAAGTGAAAAAGCCTTCTATTCCTGCCGACCAGTTTTCATTGATGCGGTAGTATACACCCACGCCGCCACGCATAACAAACGCCGGGAAAAAAGTATTGTTCAAATAATTTTCAATCGCCATTCCGACATTAAGCGTGATTGGAATTTCGAACTTTTTTATCGCAGGCAAAAAAGTCGCGTTCGCCGTAATCGGAATGTAAGTGTACATATTGTTTCCGATAGTCGGATTGTAGCCGAACGAAATTTCGGCGCCCACCGCAAACCAAGACGTGATGAATCGTCCATAGCCCACAGTGATTTGTCCGCCGATTTTTATTTTTTTGTCAAAGTTCAGCGGAAAATTTGGCATAATGCGAATGTTCAAATATTGGTCGCCAGGACCATTTTGCAGATATACATAATCCGAGTCGCCTTCATAAATGTCCGCTTCTTCATCGTCAATGTATTCGTCGCCTTCTTCGTCATAAGATCTGCCTTGCGCAAAAGAATTCTCGCTGAACGCAAAAAGCGCGACAAAAGCGAATGCCGAGAAAATGAAAGCCTTAAATTTTTTTGACATCATATATCCTGTTTTTAATTTTTCCTTTTATGAAAATCCGCGTTACTATAATATCGGTTTTTTCTTTTTTGTTCAATATGAAAACAAGGAAATGCAAAATGAAGTTACAAGAAAGCCGAGTTTTTTGAACGCGCAATTTTGTTTGACATTCGCGCGGGAATGCAATAATATAACAATGTCAAGTGCAATTAAATTTTTTGGGGAAATAGGAGGAAATTATGGATTGCAAAATTATCGACGGAAAGGCGATGGCGGCGGAAATCAGGCGCGAAGTTGCCGAGCGAGTTGCTTCGCTCAAGCAAAAAGGAATCGAGCCTTGCCTTGCAGTGATTTTGGTGGGCGACAATCCCGCGAGCATTTCTTATGTCACGGGCAAACAAAAGGCTTTGGCAGAATGCGGAATGAAAGACGTTTCGATGCGCTTGCCGCAAGACACGAGCGAAGGCGAACTTTTGGAATTGATTTCCAAATTGAACGGCGACAATTCCGTTCACGGAATTTTGGTTCAACTTCCGCTTCCGCCTCAAATCGACGAGGAAAAAATTTTGCTCGCCATAAATCCCGAAAAGGACATGGACGGATTTCATCCCGTGAACATGGGAAATTTGCTCATCGGAAAAAAATCGTTTTTGCCTTGCACGCCGCACGGAATTTTGGTTTTGCTCGAACGCGCCGGCGTGGAAACGAAAGGCGCGCGCGTCGCCGTGATTGGCCGCTCGAACATCGTGGGAAAACCCGTGGCGGTTTTGCTTTCGCGCCGCGAATATAATTCCACCGTAACTCTTTGTCATACCGGCACTCGCGATTTGAGCGCGATCACTCGCGAGGCTGACATCATCATTGCGGCGACTGGCCGTCCGAAAACCGTAACCGCAGAAATGGTGAAAGACGGCGTGTGCGTGATTGATGTCGGCGTAAATCGAATTCCAGACGCAACAAAAAAAAGCGGATTCCGTTTGGTGGGCGACGTGGATTTCGACGCAGTAAAAGAAAAAGCCAGCGTGATTACGCCAGTGCCAGGCGGCGTTGGTCCAATGACAATCGCGATGCTGATGGCGAACACTTTGGAAGCCGCCGAAAGAAATTTGTAAAAAAGAATTCTTTTGAAGCCACTCACGGAGCAGACAACGCACCGTCCGCCCTGCTCCAAATTTCTTTTTTCCGCGTTCCCAAGACGACTCGGTTCACGTCCGCAGGAATGCTGATTTCATAGTGGAATGCCCCGGAATCATTTTCTTTCACGCAAAGCGATGTCTTGAAATATACGGCAAGCGAGTCGCGCTTTCTTTTTACACGCACGGATTTCACCGCAAGAGCACTGCTCGTACACATCCCGGAAATTTCAAGCGCCGCCGCGTCGTCGCTGATTTCCCGCACATTGAAAAAGCCGATGTCCTCGTATTCCAGCGTTCCGCCGCCGAGCAAACCCAATGCAGAAACCCAAATAGATGTCGGCCCGTCCGCCCCGCCAATTATGACGATCGCAGCGTCCTGCCGCGTTTTTTGGCATCCGCAAAAAATCATGATTGTCGCGACCGCCGACATAATGACGAGCAATCTTCCAAAATTTTTCATTGCCCCTCCCTCCAACTCCACAACGCGGAATTTCGCACAGAAATATTTTTTCAATTTCCCATCATTATGAATTTTTCGGCGATGAAAATCCGTACAAATCAAGCGGAGATGGAAATTCATTAAATTTTATTTTTCCTAAAAATTTCATCGTCGTCTTGTACGACTTGGGCAAATTCTGCACGACTTGTTCAGAAATTATGACAGGAATTTTTTCATAATATCCCCATTTGCAAATTTCGTTGACCAACTCGATGCTCGGCGAAATGGCAGTGAGATCTATTTGTTTTTGGCTGCCGATAATTCCCAACAAAACATTGCCGCTATGCATCGCAATATTAAAATCAACGCAAGGATAATAATCTTGAGCGCGACGATTGTTCATCACTTGCAAAAGATTTTGAATTTCATGGGCGGCATTTGTAACATTTTTCGCCGTGCATTTAAAAAGCGATGCAACATAACTTTGACCAATTGAAATAATCATGCCGCCGTTCTTTTCAATTATTTCGATTATTTTCGAAGAATAAAATCCTATCGTTTCGAACTGTTCGCGCATGCTGATTTGCGTTTTTCCTGGCGACGTTACCACTTCGCCAATAACCATAATCGTCGCGTTGATTTCAGCGCAATCGCCCAAATCAATTTTTCCGAAATTCGCCTTGCCAAAAATATGCGGAATTTCGCTCGGAATGAATTTTCGATAAGCCACATATTTTTCGGACAAAACAGTTCTTTGCTTCAAATAATTTCTGAGAAATCTTTTCAAAAAAAATGCCAAATAAGCGATAGCCATAAAAATCAAAATTATGATTCCAAACTCGCCGCAAGAAAAATAAAAATTGCCGCCAAAAATTTTGTCAAAAAAAATTCCCAAAAAAAACGCAAGATAAAAACAGGAATAAACGCCGATATAAAAATCGTGATTTTGAATTGCGAAAATCAAACGTAAAATCGAATAAACAAAAAATGCCAACAACACAAATTCTAGAAACACCGTAAGAGCAGAAGAAATTTCCACTGGCACGCAAACAAAAATCAATGTCATGCAAAACGCAAAAAAAGAAATATTCTTGTCAAAGTTCGGATGCTTTAAAACAAAGTGATTGTCAAGTCCATATAAAATCGAAAAAATTCCAAATGAAAGCAAAACCAAATTTTCCAATTTCAATTGAACTGAATATCCAAAAAAATTCGTATAAAGGCTGACCACATTGAAATTGCCGCAAACGACTTTAAAAAACAATGTCAAGAAAAATATTGAAAAGCAAAGATTCTGTGTATGATTTTTATTGAAAAACCAAATCAAAAAATTGCTCAAGAAAATGAAAATTATCGCTCCAGCAATCGCGCCGATAATTCCAAGTTTCAAAACAAAAAGCCGAATTATGTCGCCATATTGTCCGAAAACAATCGGTGAAAGAATTCCTCCGTTCCATTGGCTGAAATTTGAAACTTGCACGACAAGTTCAATCATGCCGCGACTGTCGGATTCTAGAAAACAAACAAGCGGCACTTGCGCAGGAACATAATCCTTTCGCCTCATGGAAAATTTTCCATATTCTTTTACCAATTCTCCATTTGCAAAAATTCGCGCAGAAAGAGCGGGACTATTTCGCGAAAGAATTCCGTATTCGGAATTCGCATGAAGTCCGCTTATGAGAATTCTGTAAGTATTGCAGCCGTAATGCGGAATCTTATAATCGGAAATTTTCCTCGTCCAATCTCCCGGCACTTGAATATAATCAATTTTCAGCTGCGCCGAACCAAGCGTGTGAAAAGTTTGTCCTTTGAAAAATTCCCACTCGCCGTCAAGCTGAATTATTTTTTCATCTTCGCTTGCGAGTCCGAAATTTATCATTCCGTTGCTCACGTTGACGGCGAAAATCGGAAAAGAAAAAAAAGCTGCGAATAAAAGTAAAAGTCTAGTTTTCATTCGGCTTTTCCTCGGATGCTTTTTTAAGCGGCATTGCATTGTAAACCAAAACTCGTTTTCCTTTTATCATAATAAAATGTCCGTCGTACATACAATCCACATAGCTTCTGCAATACGCCATCGCTTCTTCGGTTATCAGAATGTTTCTGTTCGTCTTTGAAGTTTGCCTGCCGATGTAAATCGCATTTTTTATTTCAGGCGAAAAATTCATAGAAGCGACACGATTTTTATGGCCGACAAATCCGCATACGATTTTTCCGACATGAATCGCAATGCCGATGGTTATGTCCGCGCCATGTTCTCGCCGCAAATTCCTGCGAACTTCTCCCATTGCCTTTTGCATATTTACGGCGCAGCGAATCGCTGAATCATTTTTTTCCGGAAAAAACGCGAGGCAACCATGATTCATATATTGCGCCACATAGCCTCCGAATTTTTCAAATAGCGGCACAATTACCTTATAACATTCGGAAACATTTTCAAACAATTCCTTTTTTTCAAGCGATTTGACAAGTTGGTTAAAATGCCGAATTTCCACATAAAGAATGATTGCATCGAAACTATGGCATCCTCCCTGCATGACTTTTGTCACGCTTTCGACGTTCATAAATTTCAAAACTTGTTCCGGAATAATTTTTTTCAAAAGATTGTTGTTCTGTTCAAAATGTTCCGAAGATTGCTGAATTCTATGATTCATGAGGGAACGAGTAAAAACCGGAATCGTGCATTGCATAAATCCAAAAAGCAGCGCGGCAAATGTCAACAAGTTGTACGAATATACAAGCGCAATCATTTTGTCCGCAATCAAAAAATCATAAAAATATGCAAGCAAAATTCCGACATTCACCGCCATGTCAAAATTATAGAGAAACTTGCCTTCTTTATCCCGAGCTTTTAATTTTTGATTTTTATTGATTAACGATTTTAGCGATATTGCAAAAATCGCGCATAAAAGCAAAAGCGAAATTGCGATAAAAATAATTCTGTACGCTTCGAAAATCCTTATCGGGATAAACAACTGCACGTCCATGTTCGCAAGCGAAATTCCATAAAGCACAATGATTTTTTTGTTCGAAACTTTGCGAGAAACGCCCATATAAAAAATATACGCGCGCACAGTGATTGCGAGCAACAAAACCGAAAGTCGCATTTCAAACCAAAACGGCGCTTTCGGAAAAACGAAATTGAAAATTGAAATTCCCGTAGAAAGTATCGACAAAATCAAAAATACGCACAACGCGACCAATCCAAAATAAACGAGCGGCTTGCGATTTATAAAAATCAAAATCATATTGTATATGGCGAGCATGAGCAAAAACGACGACACAAAAATGCGGAAAAAAAACTGTTGTATGGATTTTTTTTGAAGGAAAGATTTTTCCGAAATCACGGGGATTTTTACAATTCCGCCTTTTCCAAGTTCGTAGTCCGCCACATGCATCACAATATCGAGCACGCCGTTTTCGTCAGAAAGCAAAGTTACTATCTCTGATGATTGCGCCGCTCTCGTAGAATTTTTGTTCGTGCCCAAAACGCCTGCGACACCGACAATTCGCTTATTGCACCAAATTCTACAACAAGAAAAAATTCTCCCATAAATGCTCATCGCGTAATTTGTATTTGGCAAAAGACCTTCAATCCTGCAATGATAAGAAGAATAATTCACGCCTTGTTCAAAACAATGCGGAAGCGAAACCAAAACTCCGCCAACATTTTTTCGCACAGGATAAAAATCGCTGGATTGCACGAGGCTTTCTTTAAAATAATCCCAGCGGCCGTCAAGTGCAAGGCAGGCACGCGAAAGTTCTTTCGCATTTTGAACAAATATCGTGGAATCTTCCGCACTTTTTTTCACAGTTTGAATTCGTCTCATTGCCTGCAAAAGATTTGTTTGCGAGAAAATCAAAATTGCAAAAAGAACAAGCGTCTTGGAAAAATAAAAATTTCTTTTGCCTGCAAAAACGCGCGTCATCTTTTCATTATATCACATATCCGCTTTTTTTTCCATAAAAAATTTTCATGCGCAAAAATTGCAAATCCGCCGCGCTTGCAACGCATGCGATTTTCTGATAAAATTATCAAAGTCGTCGCACAAATTTTTTATAGGAGAAAATCATGAAAACCGAAATTTTAAAATCCGCGATTTCTCAAACCACATATCCGGGACGCGGAATTGTTTTGGGAAAAAGCCCGAACGGAAAATTCGCCGTGGCCGCATATTTCATCATGGGACGAAGCGAAAACAGCCGGAACAGAATTTTTGTCGAAGACGGCGACGGAATCCGCACGCAGGCATTCGACGCTTCCAAAATGACAGACCCAAGCCTGATAATTTATTCGCCAGTGCGCGTTTGGGGCAACCGAACAATCGTCACGAACGGCGACCAAACCGACACGATTTACGAAGGCTTCGCAAACGATTTGACTTTCGAGCAAGCCTTGCGCGCGCGCGAATTCGAAAATGACGCGCCGAATTTCACGCCGAGAATTTCAGGCGTTATGAACATCCACGACGGCATTTTCAACTACGCGCTTTCGATTTTGAAAAGCGACGGCGGCGATCCGCAAAGTTGCCAACGCTTCGAATTTTCCTACACGAATCCTTCGCAAGGCAAAGGGCATTTTTTGCACACATATTTAGGCGACGGCAATCCCCTCCCAAGCTTCGAGGGCGAGCCAGTTCCAGTCGAAATCGCGACAGACAAAATCGACGAGTTCACAGATTTGATTTGGAACGCGCTGAACGCCGAAAATAAAATTTCGCTTTTCACGCGCTTCATTGAAATCGCTTCGGGAAAATTCGAATCGCGAATTGTGAACAAAAATAAATAGCGAGGCGCACGGATTTTGCGAAGCGGCTTCGCGACAAGGTTTTGAAATACTGGCGCGATTTACATTGCTTCGTAAATTTTTGAAGCGAGCAAAAGTTCGGGATGATATTCAAAATGCATATTGTCCCAAATTTCCCAGCGGCCGCCCCAAATAAAGCCTTCGTCTTCAAAAGCCTTGACGACGGCAGGAGGCGGCAACCAGCGATCCGCAAGCGGAATCATCATCCAATCCGCGTTGCCCTTTTGCTTTTCGTAGCCCCAATAGACGATTTTCTTTTCCCAGCCACGCGGCAAAATGTCCAGCGCGATTCCGTAGCTGTGAAATGATTTCGTCGGAGCATCGCGAATTTGCCGCCAATTATATCCCCAACACCTTCCAAGTGTCCGCAAAAATTCCGCCACTTCCGCGTCCGTTTCAGCAAGTTCGTAAACTTTTGCTTCCACGCGATCCACAACTTCGCCGACCATTCGATTCACGTTGAGCGATTTTCCCCAAAGCGTCATGCTGCGCAAATGCGTTTCGCTTGAATGCCGAGTCTCGCAATCATAAATCGCATCGAAAATAAATTTGGAAGAAACCGGCCCATTTTGGCGATTTTCGTCGGAACCATAATTTCGGATTCGCTGCTTTTCTTCTTCGGTGAAATTCGCAGGATCGCGCAACACGCGCCGATAATTGTGAATCACGCGATAATAATGGTCGCGATTCGGAAGTTCTTCCTTTGGCAAATACAAACCGTCGCAATAATAAAGGGTCGTCGTCTTGTCGTAGGAAGTCACCAAAAGTTTCATATCGTCAATTTCGTCATCGTATTCCAATTTGAATTTCGCGAACGGATACGCTTTGCAAAAAATTGAAAATTCTTCATTTACAGAAAGCTGACGATTTTTTTGATTTGATTGCACTCGCGCTTCCGCATCATTGCTTTCCTGGCGGCGATTTTTAAAAAAGGAAAAGGAAAATATGCACTCGGACCAAGTTAAAAAAAATGCGCAAAAAAATACAAAAAGCTTCATTCTTTATTCCAAATCAAAATACCTTGACACAAATCAACATACCTCGACGCAAGCATCGAGGTATATTGTTCTCATAAGGTAATTGCTGTCGGGTTTCCTCCCCTTTATTGCGACGCAAGCGTCGGGGTATGAAACCCTCCGCACGAATAAAAATTGGCAACGCTAAATCGGCTGCCAATTTTTAAATTGAATTTATTTTCCGCACAAAATGCTTCGCCTGCACGCGAATTTCAAATTATGCGCGATTTTCTTTTTTGGGGCGCACCAAAAACACGCAGGCGCACAACGCGACAACGTACAAAACGCAGGTTACATAAAGAACGGTTTGGTAACCCGTCGGATTCATCGCCACGCCATTAACTTCAATTTGCTCGCCGAAATGATTTACAATCCAAGTCGCCATTTGATTTCCTGTAAGGCCCGCGACTGCCCAAGCCGAAAGCATAATTCCATAAATCGCGCTTATGTTTCCCATTCCGTAACGGTCGGAAAGCAAAGTCGGCATATTTGAAAATCCGCCGCCATATCCCGCGTTCACCACAAAAAGCAAAATCAAAACCAATGCAAGCGCGATTTTGTTTTCGCCGCGATTTGCGATTCCGCCAGTAAAAATTACGAGCGCAGTGAATACAATCGAAAGCAGCAAAATCAATTTGAAAATCGTGTTGCGATCTTTCAGTTTGTCCGACCACGCGGAAAATCCCAGCCGTCCGCCGGCGTTGAAAATCGCTGTAATCGAAGCGAGAATTCCGGCATAAGACGCAAGTCCCACGCATTTTATGATAACTTTTTCCTGCGAAATGAGCGCGAGTCCGCAAGTGATATTGATGTAGAACATAATCCAAATGCCGGCGAACATAATCGGATTTGTTTTGATTACATCGAAGGCTTTGTTTTTATTTTCCGCGCCGGTCGGCTCTTGCCACGTCGAAGGCTTTTTCAAAAGCAAATGTCCCGCGAACATCATCACAAAATAAACTGCCGCAAGAATATAGAACATGTTGTAAATTCCAATCGAAGACGAATTTTCCATTCGCTGCATAATTGGCGAAGCAATTGCTTTGGCCGCGCCGAATCCCATCACGGAAAGTCCAGTTCCCAAACCTTTGCGATCTTCAAACCAAAGCATCAAAGTTTTTATTGGCGAAAGATAGCCCGTTCCCAAGCCAACGCCCATAACAAGTCCGTAGGAAATGTAGATGCCGATGAGAGAAACAAGGCTGCCTTTGTGCGCGCCGCCATATTGGATGAAAAATCCAGTGCCAGCCATGCCCAGCGCAAAACAAATCGTGGCAATCAAGGAGGATTTGCGAATGTCCTTTTCGACGACATTGCCCAAAAACGCCGCGCTCATTCCCAAAAAGAAAATCGCGAAGCTGAACGCCCATTCCACCGCGCCTTTGGAAAATCCGATATAGCTGGCAATTTCCTGGCTGAAAATCGACCAGCAATAAACTGTACCAATTGAACAATGCAAAAGCAACGCGGGAATCGCGCCCCGCGTCCATTTATTTTCTGACAAATTCATTTTTAAATTATAACAGATAAATCGAATTTTTGCAAGTTTTTTTGAACAGCATTTTTTCCGATTGCAATCCAATTACTGCGCGGCTTTTTTTTGCATCGTCGCGCGAATTGCCGCCGCAAAAAGTTTGTCCTGATCGTCGCGCGGCTCCACGGAAAACGCCGGCTCGTTCGTGCCAGGGCGCGTTCGGTAGATTTTCGTTGAGTCCATTTTGTATGCTGGCGAAGATTTGTCATTGACCCACCAATCTATTACGGCGAAAATGCAACTTATGTATTTTATCAAATTGGCGTTCGTGGCCGTCATCTTCGCGCCGCGCTCCTTTGCGTTCAGGAAAACATCGATTCGTTTTGAAACTGGAGATTCAAGTTCAAATTCATAATGATCCCATGGATTTTCCAAACCAACGACACTTCTCTTTGCACTTTCGACAAGAGAAATCTGCTTTGCCAAATCATCGAAAGCGTTTTTCAAAAAAGAAATGCGCAAAGCCAGCGGAACATATTTGTTGTTGTTCAAAGGACGCTCGAGCAAAAGTTGTTCAAATGAAAAATGCGGAAGGAAAATATATTTCGTTTGCCAAAGAATTTCGGTGATGGTTTTTTTTCCGATGTGACCGTTCGCATAATTCGGCTGCGAATAAGTCTGATTGACAAGCTGCTTCAAAGGATTGCCATAATCTTTTTTAAACAAAGTGCCAACATACACAGGCCATTCATTCAACGCTTTGACAATCGTGTCATCATTGTTTTTCAAAGCGGGATTTTGTTCCACAGAAAATTTCATTTTGTTGCAAGCGTAAAGGAAATCCTGCATAATTTCGCAAAGCACAATTGTAATTTGCATCGGATTTTCGGGAGAAAGCATTTGGAACGCTTCGTCAAAATCATAAAGAGGATCGAAATATGGCCACATGTCCGGAGCGGTTTCGAGCTTTTTGAAGCCGGCTTCGGGAAAAAGCCTGTCGAGCAAAACAAGGCCCGCCTTCAATTTTTCGTTGTTCACATTTTCTTCTTTGTTTTCATTTTCTTTTTTCTTCTGCTCTTCTTCGGATTTGCCTTCGCCCTCGCCTTGCTTTGCCTTGCGCGCTTCGTCGCCATCCTGCTTTTTTTCCTGCAAAACTAAATCCATTTTTTGCATTCCCAAAAAATTCAAAACGGCGGCTGCTTGCGAAGAAAAGAAGAGCGGAAATTCAACATAAGGAGTTCCGCACATTCGCATCAAAAGCGGATAAAGCCCTCTGAGAACTTTTCTATAAAGATACTGCCATTCCGCCACGCCGTTTTTCGCGAGGCTTTCCAATTTCGCTTTATCGACATTTTGGTGGCGGAGCAAATCAGTATAAATTTCCTTTATCGATTTGCTCACGACTGGCTCGGTCAAATAAAAAAGCGTGATGAGCGGTTTGTAAATTAATTTCACAAACGAAGTCAAATCCGCCACCACAGGATCTTCTTTCAGCGTCTCAAGATTTGTAAAAGCAATTTTCAAATTGCGCGTGGACCATTCGTTGACTTTTCGAATTATGCGAAATTTCAAATCCAATTCGGTTTGCATCTTGGACTTGTAAATATCGGGCGCGATTTGCGAAAAGCCTTTCATCGTCGTGATGAAATTTTCCAAATGAGTCAAATGCGCCTTCAAAGTGATTTCCACGAATTCCGGAATGACGCGCTCCGAGCCGGCTTTGGAAAAATATTTTATAAAATTGAACAAACCATAATTCGGCTTTATCGCGTATAAATGGCTCATCATAAGCCGATCAATTTTTTGATTGTCTTTTATAGAAATGGGCGGAAGATTTTGCGCCTTGGAAATTTTCTCTTCTTTTTCCTCTTCCGAATCTTTGCTTTTAGAAGAAGGCTTTGACGGCGCGTTTACCTGCCCGCTTGGTCGAGCCGCCCGGCGGCTTGGAGCGCGCTTCGGCAATTTTGAATAATCAATCGGAACGGACTTTTCCTTCATTATTTCGCCGCCCAAAACTTTCATCATGCGCGCCGCTTCTTCCGTGCCAATTTCTCCGATGTTCTTTCTCGTTGCGTCTAGCGTTCCCGGTTCCCAAACTGCCTGAGGTCTTTTGTCTTCTGCCATATCTAAATATTATACATCAGTCTCGCCAATTTTGCAACAAATTTCGAAAAATCACAATGTTCAGCATCGCAATTTTTTCGCGCGTTCAAAATTCGCGCGCCACTTTTTTCACTTGCAAAAAGCCAATTTTTCCTTTACAATGATTTTATGAAAGAATTGGAATTAAAATATGGTTGCAACCCAAACCAAAAGCCGGCGCGGGTTTTTGTCGAAAATGGAAATTTGCCAATCACGGTTTTGAACGGTCGTCCCGGCTACATAAATTTGCTTGACGCGCTCAACGGCTGGCAGCTTGTAAAAGAATTGAAAGAAGCCACCGGACTTCCTGCGGCCACGAGTTTCAAGCACGTTTCTCCTGCGGGCGCGGCGGTCGGCGTTCCGCTTTCTGAAACTTTGAAAAAAATTTATTTTACTGGCGATGTCGAACTTTCGCCGCTTGCTTCGGCGTATGCGCGCGCGCGTGGCGCGGACAGAATGTCTAGTTTCGGAGATTTCATCGCGCTTTCGGATTCATGCGACAAAGCCACGGCGCAGCTCATCGCAAAAGAAGTTTCCGACGGAATCATCGCTCCATCTTACGATGCGGACGCGCTTGAAATTCTTCGAGGCAAAAAAAAGGGCGCGTATTGCGTGATTCAAATCGATGAAAATTTCGTTCCGCCTGAATTGGAGCGCAAGCAAGTTTTTGGAATCACATTCGAACAAGGACACAATTTTTTGAAAATTGATTCTTCCTGCCTCGAAAACATCGTGACGAAAAACAAAAATCTTTCCGAAGAAGAAAAACGCAATTTGGTGATTTCGCTCATCGTCCTGAAATACACGCAGTCGAACAGCGTTTGCTATGTCAAAGACGGGCAGGCAATCGGAATCGGCGCGGGCCAGCAAAGCCGAGTTCACTGCACGCGGCTCGCCGGCGACAAAGCCGACAAATGGTGGCTCAGACAATGCCCGAAAGTTTTGGATTTGAAATTCATCGAAGGAATCAAACGCGCCGATCGCGACAATGCCATCGACGTTTACACGAGTGCGGAATACGACGATGTTCTCGCCGAAGGAAAATGGCAGAAAATTTTTGCCGAAAAGCCGAGCGTTTTTACGGAAGACGAAAAGCGCGAATGGATTTCGAAAAATCGCGACGTTGCCGTTGGAAGCGATGCGTTCTTTCCGTTTGGCGACAATGTTGAACGCGCGGCAAAATCCGGCGCGAGCGTAATCGCGCAGCCGGGCGGCTCAATCCGCGACGATGCTGTGATTCAAGCCTGCGACGATCACGGAATCGCGATGGCGTTCACGGGAATCCGGCTTTTTCACCATTAATTTTTTGTAAAAAAAATTTGGCGAAAAAACCGAAAACGCTTCGACTTTTTAAAACTTAAAGGATAATGATATGAAACGAGAATTGGGAATTGGAAGATGCGGATTGGCATGCGCCATTTGCTCCAAAAATTCAGAATGCGCAGGTTGTGATTCCGGATCTTGTTCCGCCAGCGGCTGGTGCGAAAACAGAAAATGTTCGACAGGAAAAAATTTCGCGCACTGCTATGAATGCGATGAATTTCCGTGCGGAAAAGGAATGTTGGTAAAAACTAGGATGCAAGCATTCTCAGAATTCGCGCGGCGTTATGGCGAAAAAGAATTGCTGAACTGTCTTGAACGCAACGAACAAATGGGCGTAATTTATCATCGCGAAGGATTTACGGGCGACTACGACGGTTTTTCCGACATTGAAGAATTGATTGCGTTCATAAAATCTGGCAAAAAATGAGCGCGCGAAATTCGAAATGAAATGCGTTTTATAAAAGCAAAGTCAATTTTAACGGCGAACGGCGGCCACGGAATGAATGTGTTCCGAGGCTGCACGCATGGCTGCATTTATTGCGACGCGCGAAGCGAATGCTATCAAATTCCCCCTCCATTTGAAAACGTAATTATCAAAGAAAATGCCGCGGAACTTTTGGAAGCCGCGCTTTCGCGCAAGCGGAAAAAATGCATGATTGGAACAGGCGCAATGTGCGACCCTTACATTCCTGCGGAAGAAAATCTACGCATCACGCGGCAATGTCTTGAGATTATTTTTCACCACGGATTTGGCGCGACAGTTCACACGAAAAGTTCCTTGGTTTTGCGCGATTTTGATTTGCTTCAAAAAATAAACGCGCGGACAAAGGCCGTTTTGCAAATGACATTGACGACCTTCGATGAAAATCTTTGCCGAAAAATCGAGCCGAATGTCGCCACAACTCAAGAACGTTTCAAAGTTTTGCTAAAAGCGAAAGAAGCGGGAATTCCTGCCGTCGTTTGGATTTCTCCGATTCTGCCTTTCATAAATGACACGGAGGAAAATCTTCTCGGCATTTTGAATTTTTGCAAGGCGGCGAATGTAAAAGCGATTGTTTGCTTTGGCTTCGGACTCACGCTTAGAAAAGGAAACCGAGAATATTTTTACGAGCGACTCGACAAAAATTTTCCAGGATTAAAAAACGAATATATCAAAATTTACGGCGATTCTTACGAAGTCGCGAGCAAAAACAATTCGCGCCTTATGAAAATCCTTGAAGAATTTTGCCAAAAAGAAAAAATCATTTTCGGCGTGGAAAAATGTTTTTCCTATTTGAGCGCTTTCGAAGAAAAAGAGCGATGCTTGTTTTAACCGCCGCAAATTAAAAAAGTCGCGCAAATTTTAATTGATTCGCCAGCGATTGTTTTCCTTTACGAAACGCTTTGAATTCACTTCGATGATTCTGCCGTCCTCGCCGTGAAGTTTTATCATCGAATTGAGCGGATTGATTTCCGTGATTCGGAAATTCGTTCCGTCATAAAAAATTCTCGCGCCTTCTTGCGGAAGTTTTTTTCGCGCCTCGGAATAAAAATCGTACTCGTAAGAAAGGCAGCACAAAAGTCGGCCGCATTGTCCAGAAATTTTCATCGAGTTGAGCGAAAGATTTTGTTCTTTTGCCATTCGAATTGAAACCGGACGCAATTTGTCGCTGATGGCGTGGCAGCAACAAGCCCTGCCGCAAATTCCCAAGCCGCCCGTTATGCGAGATTCATCGCGCACGCCGATTTGTCGCAATTCGATTCGCATTTTGAAAACGCTCACCAAATCTTTTACAAGTTCGCGGAAATCCACGCGCTGATCCGCGCTGAAAAAGAAAAGCGCTTTCGGCTCGTCAATCAAAAAATGCACGCCGACCAATTTCATATTGAGCCTGTGCACCGCGACTTTTTCTTGAAATACCTTGAAAGCGTCTTTTTCCTTTTCCCTGAAATTTTCGGCTTTTTTCAAATCGGCGGAAGTGGCTTTGCGATCGATTTGAACGATGTCGTCTTTTTTTATGCCAATCGGACTTTTCGCCCTGCCCAAAACGCGCGCCAAATCTTTGCCGTAGCGCGTGGGCACGATGACGCTTTCGCCTTGCTCCAGCTTGATTCCGCCGGGAGACGCGAAAATTCCTTCGCATGAATAATCCAACTTGAGCGCGTAAAGCGGCTCGTCGAAAACAAATTTTTCGCCCGAAATTTCCGCGCCCGAATTGTCTTCCAAAGCCGCGAGATCTTCGTCTTGTTCTATGTCATTTTCAAAAATGTCGCTCATAATTTTTCCCAAATGAATCTGCTAAACAATTTCAATTTTTATATTTTACTTTTAAACCGCGCTTAAATCAATAACTAAACCGTTTATTTCGTGAATTTTTTCGAGCAATTTGAATTTATCCAAATGATTGTACCAAATGTCGTAGGCGAGGCGATCCAATTTCTGATTTATCGCCTGAATCAAAACCAAAGGCTCGCGCTTTTTTCCTCGGCGAAATCCTGGCCGCTTGTGCTCTTCCAAAGCATAATTGTTCTTTTCGATGTAGCGGACGAATTGCCCAACCGCTTTTTTGTATTTTTCAAAACTTTCGCCGCTTCCGAATTTACTGAGTTCGTCGCCCGCAATGTCGAGCTGATCTTTCAAAAAAACGATTGCTTCTTCCTGGCTCATTCCCGCGATTTCCGCAGGAAGCCCTGCCGCCGTCAAAGAATTTTGTTCCAGATTTTTTTGAACGAGCGAAGAAAAAAGCGGCTTTTTTACGCCCTGCTCTTTTTCTTTGCGCCGCGCCGCGTCGGAAGCGATTTGGCTTTGAGTTGCTTGCGTCGCATTGTAATACAATCCGTTCAAAGTTGGGTCAATTGAATTCATTTGATGATTGACTTGCTTTTTATTTCGCGGAGTTCGTTTTGCTTTCGAGTTTCCGCTTCAAACGAAGATTCGTCGAAAAGCGCGATGCAATGTCCATGGAAAACCACGCCGCTCGCGATTTGCAATTTGCGCGTGGCAATGTCGCCAATCACGGCGGACGATGCGTTCAACTTGATGCTTTCGGGCGCGGAAATGTCGCCCAAAACGATTCCGTTTACCACGGCGGATTTCGCGCTGATGTTTCCACGGATTCGCGCAGATTCGCCGATAATTATATTTCCCGTCGTTTGCAAGTTGCCGTCAATGTCGCCGTCAACCATCAGCGCGCCTGAAACGCGCAAATCGCCTTTTAGAGATGAGCCCGCGCAAATTATTGTGTTGATTGAAATGTCGTCAAAAAGCAAGGCCATCTTTAACCTCTTGCTATTTGATGTTGAGATATTTCATCGGATCCACCACGTCGCTTCCGATATGAACTTCATAATGCAAATGAGGCCCTGTCGTAACGCCAGTATTTCCGATAGTGCCGATGATGTCGCCCTGCGAAACAAATTGTCCAGGAACGACGCGGAAAGTATTCATGTGCGCGTAGCGCGTATAAATGCCGTGCTTGTGCTTTATAATCAAATTATTTCCATAACCAGCGTCATAGGCACGAGTGACAACTTGTCCATTTGCCGGCGCACGAATCGGATCGCCGCTGCGCCATGTTGACATATCAAGACCTTTGTGAACATACCATTGTCCCGTAATAGGATGAATGTTCGGACCGAACGGCATCGAAATGTGCAACTG
Source organism: uncultured Treponema sp. (assembly GCA_947178095.1). GTDB lineage: Bacteria > Spirochaetota > Spirochaetia > Treponematales > Treponemataceae > Treponema_D. Next base: position 6,009 of record CAMWWZ010000011.1, on the reverse strand, counting down.
CGGACTGCGAACTGGCCAAATGCTCGGAATATCCGCAAAAAGCGAATTTTGCGTTTCAAGCAATTTTCCAATTTGCTCAATCGGCTGAACCGCGCTTTCCAAATAAACATTGAGCTTTCGAATGTCCGCAGCTTCCCGGACGTTTCCCATCATCAGAGTTTCCGAACTAAAAAGCGAAGAAAGATCGCCGTTCGACATGGCGGAATTTCCAAAATTCGTTTGCTGCTCGATTCCCAAAAGCGAAAGCGACTGATTCAACGAAGATTGAAAACGTTTCGCAGTCTGCAAAAGATTGTTGTTTTCATCGCGCAGCTCATCAAGGCTCGCCATTGTCTCGCGGTTTTCAGAAAAAAGCCTGCTGATTTCCGCGCTGGAATTAATCGCGCCTTTATTGAAAAAAACGAAACTCACCAAAATTCCCACGATGATTACGATTCCCAAAACCATCGCGAAAACGTTCGTCTGCAAATTCATCACTTTGCCTTGCGAATGAGGAACAATCATTATCGTGAGTTTGTTGTCAAATATATGGAAGAATTTCGAAAATCCGCCGCGAATTCTTTGTCCAAATGTTGGCTTGTCTGTCGTGAAAGAGCGTGCCATGACTTTTGATAAATCTTTGTTTCCGAACAATTTTATTCCCCAATATTTATATGAATGACGACAATAACCACATCATTACAATTTTAGCGCGAAAATGGCAATTTGTCAAGACTAAATTTCGAAAAACGAAATCCGAGAATTATCGTTTTTTATTTGACAAAAAACCGAAACCGTGCTATTATTTTAAATATCGGTAGAAACTCAAAAAAAAGTAAGTGTTGGCACAAAAATATCAGCACTTATCTATAGGGTTATTTGTTATTTTCGCCGCTTTATGTGGCTCATAGGAAAATGCCATGCAATTTTTTGATACTCACGCCCACATCGGGCTGATTTATGACGACCCGATTGAACAATTGCGCGTAATTCAGCAGGCGAAAGTTGCCGGAGTTGCTCGAATTGTCAGCATCAATAATTCTCTCCACGATTTCGAAAAGGTTTATCCGAATTTGAAGTCGATTTCAGGAATTTATCATGCCGTGGGCGTTGCGCCTGCCGAAGTCGTGAATCCTGGCAAAGATTGGATTCGCACGATCGAAGAAAGCGTGAAATTGCCGAATGTAGTCGCAATTGGCGAAACCGGCTTGGATTATTTCAAGCAATTCGGCGACAAGCGTTCCCAAATCGAAATGTTCATCACGCAGCTCGAATTGGCGCAAAAGCACAATCTGCCAGTTGTGATTCACAATCGCGACGCGGGAAAGGACATTTTCGACATTTTGAGCCAGCGGATTCCGGATTCTGGCGCGATTTTGCATTGCTATTCCGAGGACGCCGAATACGCGAAAAAATGCCTCGACGCGAATCTCAACGTTTATTTTTCTTTCGCCGGAAATTTGACTTATCGAAACGCGCGAAATTTGCACGAAACTGTCCTCAATGTTCCTGTGGAACGAATTTTGATCGAAACGGAAAGTCCGTTTATGATTCCTGCGGAATTCCGCGAAAAAAAGCGCACGATGCCAAAATATTTGCCTTCCACGGCGAAATTCCTCGCGGAAATGCTGGAAATGGATTTGGAAGAATTGAGCGTGCAACTTTGGAAAAACAGCTGCAAAATTTTCAAGCTGCCTGAATGAAAAAAGCGCGAGCGAATTTCTTTTAAAACCGCGATTTGGAATGGCGCTTTTTCATTCGGTAAAAATCGGAAATCTTTCTCTGCCAGGAAATCTTTTCCTCGCGCCGGTGGCCGGCTACAGCGACCGCGCTTTTCGCAGCGTTTGCGTCAAAGGCGGAAGTTGTTTTGAATACACCGAAATGGTTTCGATGGAAGCGCTCACGCGCGATTCAAAAAAAACGCAATGCTTGATGGAGCGCGCGCCGAACGAAGCCGCGTATGCCGTGCAGATTTTCGGCGGCAACGAGGAAGTCGTGGCGGAAGGCGCGCGAACCGTTTTGCAAAAAACTTCGTGCGAACTCATCGACATAAATTGCGGATGCCCTGTTCCGAAAATCATAAAAAGCGGCGCAGGCGCGGAACTCACGAGAAATCCTGAAAAACTTTTCAAAATAGCGCGCTCGGTTGTGAACGCGGTTTCGGAATTCCAAGGCGAGCGTCCGACATTCGGCGGAAAGCCTGCCCCGCAAAAAATTCCCGTCAGCGTGAAAATCCGTTCGGGCTGGGACGCGCAGAATTTGACTTGGAAAGAAGCCGCCGCCGCCGCATTGGAAGCGGGCGTTTGCGCGATTACGATTCATCCCCGCACGCGCGCGCAAGGCTACGAAGGCAAAGCCGACTGGAACATTTTGGCGCAGCTCGTGGAATTTGTGGCAGGAAGAATTCCAGTTTTCGGAAGCGGCGACATTTTTTCTCCGCAAGACGCGAAAAATATGCTCGAACAAACTGGCTGCGACGGCGTGATGTTCGCGCGTGGCGCGATGGGAAAGCCTTTCATTTTCAGGCAGACGCGAGAACTTTTGGAAAAAGGCGCGTTCGAAGAAATTTCCGCTGAAGAAAAATTCACCGCCGCGTTCGAAGAATTGGATTTGCTTGCCGCCGACATTGGAGAAGCCGCCGCATGCCGAGAAATGCGAAAACGATTTTGCGCGTATTCAAAAGGATTTCCCGGCGGCGCGGAACTTCGAAAAAAAATCGTGCATGCGGAAAGCAAGGCGGACTATCGGGAAATTTTCGGGGAAGGCGCGGGCAACGCCGACGTTTGATTTGTGCAAAGAGTTTTGTTGGCACTACTTAAAAAGTTTTTTCACGTTAAGAAATTGTATGAAAGATGCCTATCAAGATCCTTAAATAATTTCTTCCCATTTTGATTCTTTGTATATATATGATTTTTTAGGATTATAAAATTTTTTATTTATTTTTTTCAACTTTTTCCGTAATCCTTTTATATTTTCATTTTCAATTTTGTGAGTATTTATTCTTGAATGAATGCTTCTGCACAAAAATTTATCCATATCACTATGTTTTTTCAACATTGACTCAATAGTTTTCAGCAATTGTTCGCAAGCAGAGGAAATGTCAGTTTCTTTCAATTCAATCAAATAACAAATTTCATCATTTACAATTAACGAATAGTCGCACTTTTTATCTCTAGTTCGATTTTCTTTTATGTAACCGCCGTCAACTTTAAATCCCAACACTTTTTTCCGTTTTTCGTTTTGAGCAGTATATTTTTTGCCGTTTTCTGAAAACACAATATATTCTTCATTTTTTGAGTACTTTATGCAATTGGAATCTATTTTTAAAAGTTCTTCTTCATCTATCACTGCAATTCAATGTCCTCAAGTTTTTGATATTCTTCATTTATTAAATCAGAACATTCATCAATTTCGCTATTTTTTATTAGACCCAAGTCATCATCAATTATGGATTTTATCGCTCCGTCAACAATTTTATATGCACAAATATCTTTCACAGAAATCTGCTCGCCTTTTTTGATTATGGAATCACAATTAAATCCTTCTTCGGATAAATTTCCCGCATATAAGCAATTATTCAAACTTCCCAAAATATACGGCGAATGTGTCGTAATAAGCAAAGAATTGTTTTCGTTTTCATTAATGCAAGAAATCAAATTGCTAACCATATCTTTTTGCGAAATTGGATATAAATTCAGTTCTGGTTCTTCCACAATGCTTGTCAAACAAAAATTAAAGTCTTTCTTTAAATCTACATTCAACTGTGCAATATCTTTTTGCGAAAACGAAGACTTTATTCCAGAAACAAAGAAAATTTCAAGTTTTGAAGAAAGTGTTTCATTCTCGATTTTATTTAAAAGATTCTTTTGCATTTTAGAAGATTTTACATCAATTAGTTTATCCAAAATATTTTTTCCGATACTTTCCAACAAAAAACGTTCCGTCAGAATTATCGGCACAATAGACTGCATTCCACTAGAAGCCTGTTGCAAAGATACTTTTGATTCCAAGTTTTTACTAGTAATATAAATGTTTTTATCAGCGTTCAATTCGACAGAATAATTTTTTAGTGGCAAAGACAATTCTTTGTTTTTGAAATAATCCTTCGCACTTTCATATCTATGCGAAAAAACAGAAAGCATATTCGGAATATCATCCAAATTTTCAGGATTTTTCAAAACAGAAAGCAAATTTCTCTCTGCACAAAAATACATTATTTTTGCACGGTGATAATCATTATAAGTTTTTGCCTTTTTTATTGTAAAATTATTATTTTTATAAATAAAATTATACGCACTACCTTCATAAACAATTTCCGAATTGTCTGAAAAATAAGAAAGCGGAAGTTGCTGCATTGAAGTCAAATCTTGGAAATCTTTTAGGGAAATGATTTTGTAATCGCCTCTGTAAAACGCTTTTTCAAGCCATGAAAAAGTGGAATACAATTTTGCGACAGTGCTTTTTCCTGTACCTTGCTCGCCAATAAAAACAGTTAATTTTTTTAAATCAAAAAAACCATCCGCACTTGCAAATCCATTTTTTATAGGACCAAAATTGCGGATTTTCATCTTTTTTGTAGCATACATAACTTAATGAAATTATACAATGTTTTTCCTTATTTTTCAATATAAAAAAATATCCGCAAAATGTTATTTTGATTTTTCCTGCGATGTTCGCCGAAATTTTTGCAAAGCGAATCCGCGTTTTTTATAATGAAAATTCGCGCCGAGATCGTATGTTCCGCCGTCAGACAATTTGCTGATTGCGGCGCACGTAATCGTATTGCCATAAACATCGGTCAATCGGAATGTTAAGTTTGACATCAAATTTTTACCAGATTGAATCTCCCACCAGTTATTCTTATTGCCGGAAAGTTTTTTCATTTCTTTGAAATTGATTCCGTCTTGTGAGTATTCGACTTTCGCAAGCGGATAACGCATATTGTAAAATCGCCCCGCAAGCCACCATTGATTTGATCTTTCTTTTACGGCAAACTTGATGTTCCGATTTGTCTCATATGCAATGCGTTGTATCGAAACATCGATATGCCCTTCGACTTTATTGGCCAACGCCGCAAAAGCATTTTCCGCCAAATCAAAAAAATAATTCGACTTGCTTGTCCATTGCGAATTTCCATCGTTCGGACACAAATCCGTGACAAGCACACGAATCGTTTTGTTGTTGTACGTAATTTTTGCGGCAGACTGCGGCGGAAATTCTTTGAGCTTGTTTTCCGAAACCGCGCATTTGTACCAGCCGCTTTCAAGTTCGGGCGTGTAATAGGCGACGGAATCCTCATTATACGTGGTGTAAAATGTTACCGTGCCGGTTTTTTGCGATTCCGTTTTTCCTGAAGATGAAGTTTCACCGCTACCCCCCCCCACATCTTCCTCTGTCGATTTTTGCGTTCCGAATACTACATCGCACGAAAGAAAAAGCAGCGGCATTACCAAAATGAAAATACAAAATCGTTTCATCATACTTCTATTGTATCACATATTTCGCAAAAAGCAAGGCAAAACAAGCGCGGACAAGCCGCGCTTGTTTTTAGAGGAATCTGAGTTTATTGACGGGTGAAATATTGACCATCAAGGAAATACAGTTTTCCACTGGTAATTTGTATTTCTTCCTGTTCTTGATCTGCGATGGAAAGGTCTCTCAGTTTTCCGGCGGCATCGTCTAATACTTTCTTTAGCGTAATAGTTATATAACCGTTTTTGGCAGGATTCCCCCAATCTGTTGTTCCTGCATAAACAATAGTTTCCTTACCCATTATTTCAGAAGTCATTTCCCATGTTTCATCACTATAGAATATCAACGTTTCGCCATATTTATCCGACTCATACGTTGCAACAACAGACGGTTTGGCAACGATGTTGTTATTGCCGCCACCGTTGTTATTACTGCTATTGTTGTTGTCAGCATTGTTGTTACTACTATTGTTGCTGTTGCTGCTGCCACCATCATCACTGCCATTGCTGCAAGAGACGAACGCCAAAGCAGTGGCAAGAGCCACCATGATAAAGAGAA